>JAKRWB010000315.1 GCA_022353185.1 ANME-2 cluster archaeon
ATAGGAAGATTATAGATTTGGAAATGAATCCGAAAGAACCGATTTTGATGGATAAACTTTATAAAGGTCTTCAGATATTAAATATGATGCCGGTTTATGATCCTGATGGACGGGTGATTGAATTTAAGGTATAAACGATTTTTTTCTCCGATTTTGGTTCGTTAACAAATCGAAATAGCCGAAAGTCATGTTTTAAACTATACAAACTTTGTCTAATTTAAGTGGGTCATATTTTCAATTTAGCCGAAAGTCGGGTATTTTTATAATTTACTTAAAAGTTCACAATTTATTTAAACACAAACAGGGATAGTGTAGTGTAGTATATACTTTTAAGGAAGGTATAAAAAATGAATTTTAAAAAAAACGTAATCATTGAATTGGTAGTTATTTTACTATTAATGCTAACTTTGGGTTGTGTCTCTGAATATGATGTCACGCCTTTCGAACCTGCTAAAAAACCTACTGTTGCACCTACAGAAGAGCCTGAATTCAATGACAATGAAAATAATGAAACAACACCCACTTCAAAAAATACAACTTCCCTGACTCCGATAGTAGTGGAAACATATGACGACGAAAAATTCATGGCATGGACATCAGATTCTATGAATCTAATAAGAAGTCAGACCACTATTGTTATGCGAACCGGAAATTGGGGCAAGCTCCTAAAAGAAAATGCCGAAGAAGCTCAAATCAAACTTAAAGAGTTCCATGTATCTCCCGAAAATCAAATAATTGTTGAACAATTTGAACATGCATTAGAAGCATACCGACTCGCCGGATATTACGCAGAATATGATCCTACCCGAACCGATTTTTCAGATATGAGCGATGCACTAATTTGTTTAGGTTATGGTGAGTTTCAGTTTGGGATAGTGGAAGCACTTCTAAAACCTGATACAATGCTCGTGAATGAACCTAATGAATATATAAGTCAGTTTTCGCTAAATCGTTTCTCATTACCCATGGATATAATAATACCGGTAGGTACAACTATCAAATGGCAGAACCGTGAGCTCAAAAAGAGTCATCGGTATTTGATAAGTGAAGATGGATTATGGGAAGAACCAATCGATATCGCATATATGAGATATCACGAACATACTTTCAATGAAACGGGTACATTCAATTTCAGCCTGAAAAGTAGTGAAATCCCAGACAGGCAGACGATAACAGTTATATGAAGTATCTTGAATGTGTCAAATTTGTTGTATAACCTGACAGATTGTTGTACAGACTCCGTTACAATTTGTACAGGTTATACCGACAACTAAAAACCCAAGAACCGCAACAAGGACACAGCCACAATCCCAGTTACAATGGCCCAAAAAAGACTCCTAGTGCGCCAAACCACCAACAATGTAGGAATTGCAGCTACCAAAAATTCATTGACTGGAGTAATATCCATCCCTCCATCTCGCATCAATAAAGAGGGAAATAACAAAGCTGACAAGACCGCTACTGGAATAAATTTTAGCCATTGCACCACCTTTTCGGGAAGGTCGAACCTGGTCAGAAGAAGCAAGGGAACAGCCCTTGGAACATATGTTACCAGTGCCATCAGGAGGATGGTCAGTGCTATTTGGTGTTCCATTGTTCAATCACCACCCCCGAAGTTGCCGCGATAATTGTAGCTCCTATGGTACTCCAGGCCCCGAAACCAGCAAGGTGCAGGATTATGGCTGAAGTTCCTCCCAGAGCCCCAACAATAAAATATATCTTACTCCTCATTTGCATGAACACCAGGGCAATGAACATTGCCGGAAGGGCATAGTCAAGACCCAGCCCTTTCACATCTTTTACCATTCCCCCGGCAAGGACACCAACTACAGTCCCTCCTATCCAGCTCAACTGGGCAGTACCATTGAGTGCAAAGGATTCAAGTGCTGTGGGTACAGCAACCCTGAACCGGGTACTATGAAGGGCAAATGTCTCATCGGTCACCTGGAAGCCGAACCATGCCAGTTCCTTTCGGGAAAGGTCCCGAAGAAAGGGGCTAAGGGCCGAACTCATCAGCAGGTGGCGAAGATTTACCAGAAAGGTTGTGAACACGATTGTTCCCATCGAAGCTCCCTCCCCAATCATTCCCACTGCGATAAGCTGGGCCGAACCCGCAAAAACAAATATTGACATGGCAGCCGCTTCAGATAGTCCAAGACCTACCTGGGATGCAAGGATGCCAAAAGCAATGGCTATTGGAATGTAACCTGTAACTATAGGGGTGGCAGCTTTCATGCCTTTTAGAATAGCAGATGCAGCACTCTTATTACTTGATGTGTGAGATTTCATTTCCAAATGGTTCCCTGCCATAAAAATAAAAGACCACGGAACTCACTGAATATGTGAGTGACTTGTGGGGTTTGCTTGATAGCTGTGCGTCCTTTTCCCTGCGATGTCTTCGTCTTCGAGGCGTTTCATGAAGAGGAGGTAGGACATTTGCTCTATGGCCTGGAGGGGGTTTGAGATGCCGCCGCTCCAGATTTTGTCCCATAGCTGGTTGATATTGGATTTGAGGGTTGGGTCTAGCATTTGTGTTCACCATTTTAGATTGTTATTTTGCAGTTTCATTTTATTTGTTATATTCATACTTCCTGTTTCTTTGCGTACTTCGCAGTCTTTGCGGTGTGCTTTTTTCTGTTCACCGCAAAGGGCGCAAAGACCGCAAAGATTGTGCCAGATTGGAATTTAATGCTAACACTGAACTTATTACAGCCCAGTTATTTGAGATAGTTCTCGTATTCTTTCAGGTATCTCCTGAAAAACCATTGCAGGAATATATTATCGTCCTGTTTGGTCTGGGACCTTTCAAGGGCATTGTAGTAGCCTGTCCTTGTTTCATAATGGATATTGAGCATGGGGTAGCTGTGCCTGTGTAGCACGTGATTAATCATGAGCCTGCTGATCCTTCCGTTGCCGTCAGCAAAGGGATGGATTGTCACGAGTTTGAGGTGGACGAGGGCTGCCAGTTCCACTGGGTGCATGCTGTTCTTGTTTTTATTGTACCATTTGAAATAATCCATGAACAACGTGTGTATTTCTGCTGGAAACGGGGGCATGAACTTGCTTCCTGATATGGCTATCTGGTGCGACCTGATGAGCCCGGCAATGTCAGCTTTTGTGTCCTGGAAGAGTTTTTTGTGGAAATACAATATGGCATTGAAGGACAGGTCTTTTTTGTAATCCAGCATTTTGAAGAATGTATTCCTGTGGCTTTCAGTTTCTTTTACATCGTTTAAAGGGCGGGCAGTAGGGGTTATGCCTTTTTCAAGGAGGTCTGCTGTTTCCCTAAGTGTGAGGGTTGAGCCTTCAATGCGGTTGGTGTCATAAGTAAACCTGATGGCGACTGTTTCCAGTTCTTTTTTCCTTGCTGTGGGGGGTGTTCTTTGTGTTTCGTCCTGGAAATGCGCACGTATCTGGTCAAATTTAGCAAACCACTGCTCGGTGTAAACTTCAGTCCGAAGCTGACGCTTCAGTTCTTCGATGTTTTCGGGCAGTGTTTTTCCCAGGTACTTTTCTTTTTTGTGGACTTTGCCGCCCTCACGGTAGCTGTGCTCAAGGTAGTAATATTGAGCATTTCCGACTCTCTTTTTTCTGATGGATGGCATGATGTACTATTACCCCTACACATTGATAATAGTTTGGGTTTTTAATGTATGTGTAGGGGTAACAGCTGGTTATATGGTTAGTGCTTCCCCCCTCTGCGGTGGTCACCTTAAAACCGAAACAACCGTCACTTTATTAAAATCTACTCATCAACCATACTCGCCGCACCCTTGCAATCCTCAACACAAACCCCGCACCCGGTACACTTCTCAGAGTCCACCACAGGCTTTTCCATCAAAAACACATTAATCTTCCTGCGTGTAATGGCACCCTGCTTGCATACCACAGGCAGCGGGCACATTGGTGAATTATCACATTTTTCTGGGTCTATATATGCTACTTTTTTAGCCATATTATCATTCACTCCAGCGGTCTGGAACAAACTATCAGGTAATGGTACGGTCCGGCTTCCTTTGTCTCCACCAGTTCGAATCCATGATGCCGCAATATTTCTGTCACATCCAGTTCAGAGAACCTATGATCCACAGGCGGTCCCACCGGTGTCCCCTCTTTTTTCCAGTCAACCACTGCCAGGATGCCGTCACTTTTCAATATCCTCAAGACTTCTTTCAGTGTCAGGGCGTGGTCATCAAGTTCATGGAACACGTTTGACATGAATACCACATCAGCAACTTTGTCAGCCAATGGAAAACTAGACTCTTCAGACCTCATAGGCTTGAGATTGCAAATATTATCAGATTCAGCCCTGCTCCATATAGCTTCCACCATCTCATCCACGATATCCAGGGCATGGACCTCTCTCACACGAGCGGCAGCCGGTAGTGCGAAATACCCGGTACCTGCACCGACATCCACAAAAACAGAGTTTTCATTCAGGTCAAGCGGCACTATACCAAAAATCAGTTATTTTATTGACACCAACTTTAGGTAAAATCAGTGTAAATCTGTGAAATCTGTGTCTAAAGATAAAAAAGACACTGATTTCACTGATTTACACAGATTTATAGTCGCACCTGAATCTGATATATTCTCGGTATAACTGGATTT
>JAKRWB010000316.1 GCA_022353185.1 ANME-2 cluster archaeon
AAACCTTCCAGACCGAACTCTTGGCGAAACAGGTTGAAGTACTTAGCTTGGCTGGAGTGCCACTTGAAGATTACTACCAAGATGAATAACAAGTGCAGAATAAATTCGGACTTTAGCAATTTGAAAGTTGCGAAAAGTAGGTTAGAGCGATTTTCTGCAGAGTATTATGTCCATGTGGTTGAGCTGACTGAAGAAGACTGCGAAATTATGGGACTGCAGATTGAGTAATTTTGTCCCAAGGCCTCTGTGTATCATCCTTTTAAATACCTTTCCAACCCTGGTCACCCCCCTCAAATCCGCAGGAAGTTACGCGAAACTCAAATTTAGCCGAACTCTATGCTACCTACCCGTTGATTGCCGCCTGCAGGATCATGAGCACATCTAGTGATGTCCCCATGCAGTCTCTGTTCATATCTGCCTCTGGTGTGTATTCACCGCGCACAGTCATCCAGAGTGCGATAAGTACATCGGCGAAAGTGATCTGACCATCTCCATTGAGGTCTCCACGCTGATGATGCGTCTAGTTAACTATATGCAATACCGCATCGCCAAAGAATGGGGGTGTGAATGTCTCGCTTCCTCCGCCGATAACCGTTCTTTCAGCATAGTATGTTCCGTCTTTTGGATCGTACCATTCTGCATCCAAGGTGCCGATTGCGTCTGATAGGTCTATGGTGACAGAGCCGCCAGAGGGGAGGTAGAGGACATACTCACCCCCCGGATTTGCCAGACAATAACCAGTTCCACCTGTAACAATCTCATCATGAGGCACCATTTCGCTCAAATTGGTGGATTCCATAAACCTGACCAAACGACCACAATCTTCAAGATATGCCTCATCTGTAGATGCAATATTCCATTCAATAGGCATAATATAAGCACCACCCATTGCAACCGCCCAATTTCGCATTCTTGAGAATTCAACAGTGCCATACTCATTATCCGGCTCTGCAAGGTTAAGATTATATCTACCTTTCGCATTATTCCATGCGGTTACCATATCTGCATGATTTGCACTAATGCTGGGGACTTTCCACTGAATAGCAAACTGATCAATATTCGGGTCATCGGCAAACTCTGAAAAGTCCAACCCGGGGAGTTTGTGCACGGCTATCACATGGTTGTAGTCATCCGCAGTGCGAATCTCGGCAGCAATATTGGACACGCGTGCTGCACTGTAGCTCTCTTCATACTCCTCTGCCACACACCAGATCAGGTTCCTGTGGTGTCCGAATTTCTTGACAAGCTCGTAAATAAATGTCCTCTCCTCTGCGGCAACTGTATCGTCGGTATTCCAGATTCGGGTACTGTCATCGTAAAAGAAAAAGTAAATGATGATACCATTATTATCCATTTCGGTAAACCAAGTCTCCCACTGATTGAGGATATCATCATCAAGCCCTTTCGTCGGGTCAGAATCAATAAATGGGTTTTGAGTGCTGTCGCCGTCACCACCATGTGAGCGGACGGCCATTAGATAGATAGAGTTGGCACCCGTCCCCTTCATCTTATTGATAAGCGTCATCTGGTCCCCGTCCCGGCTGCCGTTGGCATTGTGTGCGCCGCGATATAGAAAGTCCTCTGGATCGCCAGGGCCGCATATAAAGCATGGATCCTTCTTGCCGTCGCCATCAGAGTCTCTGTTATAGGCAAGCCATGATTTGGAGTCCGGATCCACAATAATATTTCCCAGTGGATAATCAAGATATCTGATAAGATTTCCTCCACCACTAACATTTTCTAATACGTTACTGTTCTTATCCATAAAAAAAGAACCTCCACCATCAGCAAAATTAACCCAAATTCCTCCATTCTTTTTCCTTGGACTTGATGTTATAATGCTACTCATCCATGATTCATAGTCATTAACTTCCCGATCACCCCCATCCCCTCCAATCCCTAACATAAAATCAAAATCTAGATTCTTTATATCATCTAATCCTCCAGCAAGAAAATCTTTACCAATTAGGCATCCGATTTTTCCCAACGGATGTCCAATATCGAAAGTGTATGAGCTTCCCCCATACGTGCCACAATTTATTTCAGAATTTGACCCGTAATGTTTGTTGTATATGAAAGCCAATTCGCCGTCCGGTTTTATCATGATGCCACTATTATAAGGCTTATCAGGGTTAACGGATTTAACATAGTCTCCATAATATATCCATATATTGTTTTCTTTAGCATATTGTGCCATTTGATAATAAATGGGTGATTCATCGGGATCAGCTGAAGGAACCGTCTCTGCTAAAATCGGTCTTGGACCGCAGTCATACGTAACAAAAGCTACTGCTGAAAAAACAATCATGTCTGCACCATTAGCTACTGCTACATCCGCCATATTTTTTAAAGCCCATTTCATGTTAGATGTCTTTTCAGGAACGGTAGTGACAGTTGACCTTGGCTGTTGACAAAATGCCACCCTGAATGACTCTGAATTATCCCCTGATGATATATGCAATACACCGTCGCCACTGAAGTATGGGCTGAAAGATTCATTCCCTCCGCCAGTGTAACTTCCGTCTTCTGGGTAATACTGTTTTGCATCCACAGTGGCATCGGTTGCGTTTGGTGATGGTGTGCCATTAGTGGTGATACTTGCAGCATTGCTGAGTATAATTAAAGAGATAATGAAAAACGAAAAAAATCCTATTGCAATGGTTTTCCGAAACAGCGTTTTCTTAATATTTTCTCTTAACATGACAAAAATCTATGTATACATAGTATTTAACGTGTTCGATTCGTTAGGAAGTTAACTTTGATTTCTTTACTTATTACTATGGTAAAAATTCCAGCACCTATAGTATTTAAAAGAGCTATTATGTGTGCGGCGAAACTTGATAATATGGCTATATCCATAGGTATGCCTAATGACATACATGCAATAACCCAAGCTCCTTCGTAGGTGCCAAATCCAGCAAAACTGTGGACGGGTAGTTAAGTGTGACACGGGTAAAGAGTGTTATGAAAAACATTCCAAAAACTCCGATTTTCATTAAATCCATAAGTATTAAAATATATATAATAGAGCTAGTGCTGAGACTGTCGGAAAAGTCCATATTTCGAGACATTTCAACTTATCCAATAAATACAGTACAACGAAGCATAGCGTTTTACTTGCAAATATTAGTTAAA
>JAKRWB010000317.1 GCA_022353185.1 ANME-2 cluster archaeon
TGACGCATATCTCAGTAGGATTACCCCAAACGGAAGGGGCAGCACAAGGCAATTTATGATGTAACTTCTTGTCACAGCGGATTTACACAGATTAGATGTTGCACATTTCATAATTTATATATTTTAACAGCCATGACGGCACTCCACACACAACAACTGAATACAACTCCCCCAACCCACAATTAAAAATTAGTTTCGAAATAGAAATTCGAAATTTAGTTTCGAGCTCCCCACCTGCAACCACCCACCCAAGCATTCATCCCCACTTAGCATCCAAAGCCCGCAGGAAGAATCGAAAAGCGCCTGACAGCCCCACTCCATAAGAGCAGGCGGGAGCAGACCGAGAGGGGTACCCATATTATTCTACATCCCAAAATCTGATTTATTCGTCCATAGGTACCATGCGATAATGCTAGGTATTATTAAACCAATGATATTGATAGACATTATCCCAACTACCAAGCCGAAACCACTTATGATTAAAGTTGCAGTCCAACCCCATTTTGTCATATTCCATATCCCATATGCCAATGCAAAACCAAGAATACCTCGGAATACCAGATATCCCAACATTGCGCCATCGACACCGGCCAACCTGAGAAAATCAGAATGTACTACCGGGTCCATGCTTGAAGCCTTTATCGCAATTATGATGAAGCTTAAGCCGCCAAGTGCGTATAATGTAGCGATTAAAGCAGTGCCGAGTTTGAGTTGTTTCATGATGCATCCACCTATTCCATTTATTTTACCTCATGTATCATTTACCATATAACTTATTACAATGGACTGTTTCAATCCTTTATACCGATATTTTCTTAACCAGTACCCACCCCAAGCATCAACCCCCACTTCGCACCCAAAGCCCGCAGGAATAATCAAAAAGCGCCTGCCAGCCCCCTCACCACAAGGGCAGGCGGAGCAGAGCGGGACGGGCACCCTGTATGAGTGGACCGAAAGGGGGCGGGGAAATTACCTATATGGAGAATAGTATTTTTCATCTTTAGTAGTAGTAGTAGTAATAATTATTATTTTGAGATAAACTTATAGGAGATTAGAACAGATTTGTTAATGATGGCATCAAACGTAGAAATAGAAAGGAAACTCCTTATGCTTGACAAAGAGCTGCATACAATCCTGAATTTGGTCAAAGGTAGAGGGGACGTGGATGCACTTAAAGTAGTGGAATCTTCGTGTGGTGCCTGGAATTATGATGTTAATAGTAAGACTTTTGTTGACCAGTTGAGAAAATCAACGAGATTAGATTGGATAAAATGAGACTATTTGTTGATACTTCTATATTTGTTGACTGTCTTCGCAGGGAAGTAGTAAATTCTTCCAGACTTTTTCTTGAATCTTTAATTGCGGACAATACTGGTTTTACTTCAGCAATTACTGTTGCGGAGTTAAGTGTTGGAGCACATCTATCAAAACGCAAGGATGCTCTTGATAAAACTCTTGACCTTATCAGCCTTGTTGATGTTATAGATATTAACAAGGACGTGGCAATAGAGGGTGGAAAGATATATTCAGGTCTTGTAAAAAAAGGTGAGACGATTGAATTAAACGATTGCCTGATCTCTGCAACTTCAATTTCGCAGGGTGTTAATAAGATTGTTACTCGAAATGTCAATCATTTTGAGCGGATAAAAGAGATTGAAGTTTTTACACCTGAAGATCTTGGCTATTAATTGAAAGGAGTCTGGAATATAAGTGTGGTTTAAAGATCACTGAACTATAAGGTTGGCTGCCACCATGCCGCCCGTGCGGGCTGCGGTGGCAGGGTCAGTTGAATAGTTACACCCCACCAGGCGCATATCCACCCCCCACCTCCAACCACCCACCCAAGCATCAATCCCCACTTCGCACCCAAAGCCCGCAGGAATAATCAAAAAGCGCCTGCCAGCCCCCTCACCACAAGGGC
>JAKRWB010000318.1 GCA_022353185.1 ANME-2 cluster archaeon
CTGTGGCTCAGAAACTTACAGACCATATTTGGACATTGAAAGAATTATTAACGTTCAGAGTGCCTGTTCAATAACTTAGGGACACGACCGTTTTTTTGATGTGGAGTTTTTTTTTACAGATGGGGCATCTGTTGTGGATTTTTTCGAGTTCTTCAGGTAAAATAGATAGATATTGAACGTTTTTTTTTTTTCGAAATTGTAGTTAATACCAATACGTTCCAGAGAGTCGCGAGTGACCGGGTGCCCCATCCCCTCCAACATATCAAAGACCTCGTTTGGAGTTAAATCTCCTTGCATCAGTCGAACTGCTAAATAAGAGAACTGTACATTTTCTATAGGAAAATTAGTTGGGAAAGACGGGTCAGTACCTAATGATCGGATGTGCTGCTGGACAACTTTTCCACCAACTCGGATAGATTCTACTTCAGCATAATAAACCTTGATTTCACCGTTTTTGTTATGTTTAATAATCTTTCGTATGTAACTCATAGTGTCGTGGAACGTTCCACTACTATATATCACTACTGCTTTTCAATAGGAATAACTTATAATCAATACGTGTAGACGTAGAATAAGACATCGTGGAAAGATTTTATTGACCTAAAAATCCAACCTTATTTTGACGCCATAGTACTGACCATATTGATACACAAAAACCGCGGCATATTTATATTCACTATAATGTATATTATATGTAATATTCAAGTCGTCTCTTTTTAATAAGTACTTGATATTAAACGTTAAAATATTAAAATAAACTATAATAAACAATTTAAATCAAGGGAAAACTTGAAAACCAAATGAAATTGTCGATATCATTATGTGTTCTAATTCTATAGGGATAATAAAATCTCAAGGTTTTATCAAATACACATTGAGGGAAAAAGCATGATAAATAAGAATAAAGTAAATATTGATATATCAATGAAATGGAATAAAGAACAAAAGAAGAGATCTATACATACAACATTGAAACCTAGCACCATTGCAAAGCTTGAAGAATATGGTGATGGAAAATTAAAAAATGTTACTAATTTGTTGGAGATGGATACTGTGCCGGGTAAAAACTGGCGCCAAATTATTAGTAAATATGAACATGAATCTTGTATGCATGGCCATAAATGTTGTTCTAAAACGAGGTTACAAAATGACATTTAAAAAACATTTAATATTCTTGATATTTGCGGTGGTATTAATCATTGCACCAACTGCAGAAGCCGGGG
>JAKRWB010000319.1 GCA_022353185.1 ANME-2 cluster archaeon
TCCGCAATCAACCCCCACACAACTGCAACAGTCTCAGAATCTGCCCGGACAGATCAGGTAAAAAACAATAGAAACCGTAACGATGGAAACAAAAACATGGGGCGATTGGATCGTAGCCGACCCCGCCACATGCCATGGCGAACCAACATTCCGCGGCAAATACATCATGGTCGCTAACGTGTTGAAACTGGTTGAAAGCGGCATGGCATGGGAGGCGATCATCGAAGAGTGGCGTTACGAGATTGAGAGAGATGCGATTGCAAAAGCATGTTCGTATGGCACGTGGGACGTTGGTCGCTTAGGGATTCCAAAACAAATAGTTTTCCCCAATATACCCCCTGAAGCCCCAACCATGCCACTCCGCAATAAATCGTGGGACATCACTGAGCCTTATGATGAGATTTTTCTTACAATTCTTCCCAAAATACTTTCTAAGACAATCTTCGATTAATTCCATCTATTCTCTGTTCTTTGAACTCCTATAGCTGTAGGTAATGATAATATAGTACGAACGCCCCCGGAGCTTCCTTTCGCCCACTTTATGTCATCAATTGCCTCAATAAATTCGGAGCTGCTACCGACCTTAAATTCTCCAGACATGTGACTTAAAGTTAATTCTATCGAAACTTCAGGTTCCATAAGAAAATCCCTGGAAATGAACCTAAAGAAAAGTCTTTTGGTACTATTCTTGTCAATTTTGCATGTGAATTCATCAATATCAAACTTTTCCCAATTACCATCATCTAACTTAATCATATCTGGAATGGTAGTTGTTTTCTTATCTCCAGTAGAGGCAGTTAGAGAGACATTATGTATAGTTTTATCCAGCTCACCATTATGGAAAATTATGCTTACTAAAAATGATATAAATGATTTTGAGTTATCATCGCCTCTTATCTCCACTTTTAACTTGTCTGCATCAAAATATTCATCATACCTAAAACTCTTGGAATTACTACAATACCGCTTTGGAACGTGTAGACTCTTTAGTATGGTCACTTCCATACGTCCCTTCTTCGTATTCCATAAATCTCTCAAACGGGTCTTAACAAAATCTT
>JAKRWB010000320.1 GCA_022353185.1 ANME-2 cluster archaeon
CCGCTCTGTGCTCTCTGTGTACTCTGTGGTTGAAAAACTTTGCAGCGAGTCCTTTTTCCAGAATAATTTAAAAAGTATCGCATTTCCACTGGCAGTGGTCGTTTATGCGGCCATTTTTGTACTTCCCATGCAGTTGATAGAATTCACGGGAACTAATGATTCAAGAATGAAATATCCAATAGGTATTGTGCTGCCTTTCATTTTGACCTTTCCTGCAGCCATTATATTATGTGTACTTTTTTCACTGGCAGGCTATCCCCTTGAGTGAGGATTGTTTTTACTGAAAATATGCCCGAATTCTTATCTAATGTCAACACAATTTCATTAACCAATGTGGCTGGACGCACTGTACTCTGCTGTTGAATACCTCCTAAGAATTATCCTTCCCACTGTGCTGGGCATCTTCATAATGGAATGGCTGGTAGCGATGGTACGAGTTTAAAAAGTGAAACGCAAGCTTTTGACAGGGCAATGAAGATGTTGAAATATATGGATGTTGAAATGAAAAGCGTAGGGCTCGATAAGTATTACAGCTCTTTTTCTTATGTGAATCACTCAACAATCCCCTCAAAATGTGCATCAAAACTCAACACCCTGCCAATCCTGTGCTCCCTCACCAGTGCCACCGATGTGCAATCCGTAAAACTCAAACCCCTGCAGCAATATTCCCTGAAAACATCCCATGCCTTCTCAAAAATGTCCTCATCTACACGCAACATAATGACCCTTGACGAATCCTTGACCATCTGCCCGATCTTCAAAGCCATTTCACTGTTATGCGTCCTTACTCTTACAAGCGTCACAGTCTCATCAAAGACATAATCCGAAGTGTAAATCGTCCCGCCTTCTCCCTGCAGTGCCCACTCCAGCAAACTGACGGCATCAGCGTGGAGAGCGTCATTTTTCGAGAATGCAGCAAAGAATACACTGGTGTCCACGAATAAGGACAATCATTCACCGCCGTAAAGGTATTCATCCACCTTCCTGGCATCAGTTTTACCCATATCGACTGGAGCGTGGATTATCTGCCAAAGGCTGTCTTCTTCGACTGCTTCTTCTGACCTTGTTATATGTGAAATAAAATCATCCTCATGATGGGATACATATTCTAATGCATCTTCGAGCAACTGCTGCTGTGTCAACTTTACATCTTTTAATCTGAACTGTGACTGCATCTTTTCAATCCGCTCTTTTGTTCTGCGCTGTATCCGTATTGGAATACTTGACAATCAAATCACCCTGTAGTAAATGCTACATTGTAGTAATGTTACACAAATCTATATAATTATTTGCATGGCATTGATTGCGCAGATAACCTTATAATTCAAACATAGGTCAGCGGATGGTACTCCATTTTTTCCCCGCACCCTGGACACTCCACATTACCGCTATGTGGAATTACCGCGATTTCCTTTGAACACCTAGTACAGAAGATAGAATCCATTATCTTTAACCGCTCTTCCAATGCCACAAGTATCCTGTGTGCCATACCGAAGATATGCTCCCTGTACCGGGTAGCAATATAATAACTGATCATAGCCAGCAATGCTCCCGCAACCAGATCAGTTATCCAGTGGATGCCGAGGTAGAGCGTTGAGAACAGGATGGCAAAAGTTGAAATTGCCGAAAACACCTTGTACCGCTCAAGATTGGTTCGCAGCACCACTACCATCAGTGCCATAATGGACAGGGCAGCATGCAGGCTGGGAAAATCATTGTCTAAAAACGGGTCAACTACCCTGACTCCCTGGTCAATGATGGGACTCAGTTCATAAAGGATAGGTGAAACATTGGGCAATGTGTGGCCTGTAACAGTCACAGGTACAAAAATGTAGAAGGGAAAGGCAATCAGGTAAATGATGATAAAGGCTATGGTGAATTCTTCAAGCGCATGAAGGTTGCGTGTGTATATCAGGATAATGAACGTGAAAACCATCAGGAACGAGAATATCATGAGGTATACGAAGCTGTTGAAATAAGTAAGCAGTGGGGTTGCAAAACTCTGGAAATGGCTTACTATGTCGCCCTCTATCATCACAAGATACCCGGTATAATCTGCATTCACCCTGATACCCAGTGCATTGACAATGGATGACTGGGACTGCACAAGCATATAGACAAGGGACGCACAAACGAAAAACGGCCCGAATCCGATCAAGAACCTGCGCAGGGAAATCCTGCGATATTGCTGCTTTACCTCACTTGGAATTAGGAATCGAAACCCGGCCGCTGTCATCAATGCAAGAAGCGGCAACATAATCACTGTCATAAGATAAGTCGAAGTCATTCCATCCTCCTGAAATGTTTTTATTGAGCCTTTGATTATAAAGGTTTATGCAATAGCCACCTGAAATATCAAAATCTTATTATCCAATAATCTCATTGTACGTGGCATTATGTTTACCATAATTACAGGCTCCCAGTTCGGGGATGAAGGCAAAGGCAAGATCGTTGACCTCATGGCAGGGCAATATGACCTCATCGTGCGCTTCCAGGGCGGCGATAATGCGGGACATACAGTAGTAGTGAACGGCAAGAAATACAAGTTACACCTCACCCCATCTGGTGTATTGTTCGATGCCAGGCTCCTCATCGGCCCCGGTACTGTGTTGAACCCCCAGACCCTGGCAAAGGAACTTGATACCCTGGAAGAGGACGGCACTTTGGTGGACGAAAAGAAGATGGGTATAGATGCCAAGACCAGTATCATCATGCCATATCATGTGGAACTGGATGGCCTGAGGGAGTCGGCACGCACAGAGAAGATAGGTACCACCAAGCGGGGTATCGGCTATGCATATATCGACAAGGTGGCCAGGGACGAGGTGCAGATGGCCGACCTGGCCGACGAGGCGCAGCTGCGCAAGCGGCTGGATGAACTCAGACCAATTAAAGCAGCCCAGATAGAGAGTATGGGCGGAGACCCTCACATCATGGAAGACGAGACCTGGATTTTGCAGTATATCGAACTGGGGCGCAGGTTTGCACCCTATATCGCCGACGTATCCCATGAAATTAACACCGCCCTTGATGCGGGCAAGAACGTGCTGGCAGAAGGCGCCCAGGGTGCATTCCTTGACGTGATACACGGCACCCAGAAATTTGTAACTTCATCATCATGTATTGCAGGCTCTGCCTGTGCTAATCTGGGTGTGGGACCAACCAGGGTGGATGAGGTGATGGGAATTGTTAAGGCCTACATCACCCGCGTGGGTGAAGGGCCGCTGCCCACTGAACTTCTGGACAGTACAGGTGAACTGATACAAAAAGCAGGCGGGGAATTCGGCACAACCACGGGCCGTCCAAGGCGCTGCGGCTGGTTCGACCTACCGCTGGTTAAGAAATCAGTGGCACTTAACGGTTACACTCATATAGCACTGACCAAACTGGACGTGCTGTCCAACATACATCCCCTGAAGGTCTGCACGGCATACGAACTGGATGGGATGAGACTGGATTATCCGCCTGAATCCACATCTGACCTGGCCCGCTGCAAACCTGTGTATGAAGACGTACCCGGCTGGGACGAAGACCTGACAGCTGTTCTGAGCATGGATGCCTTGCCGACATATGCCCGTGAGTATGTGGAACGGCTTGAGTCGCTGTTGGGTGTTCCGTTCAGATATATATCAGTGGGGCCCGGGCGGGAACAAACCTTTATAAAATGATTGCCAATCATTAATTTGGGATTGGTGTAATGGGTGCCACAAACCGTCCGGATATCATCGACCCGGCAGTGATTAGGCTGGGGCGGTTCAATCCATTGCTGCCGTCGAGTATACAGGATCCAGCGTGACACCTGATACTGTGAAGTATTACGAGAGCCTGAAATCCGAACTGCGAAAGAAACTCTTAAAACAGATAGAGTCCGGGATATACAGATAATGGAGACTTTTTAATTTATTCTGGTCAAGTATGATAAATGAATCATGGCAAAGAAGATCAACCACAGAGAACACAGAGAACACGGAGCGTTATTGTTTCCTCTGTGTTCTCCGTGCCCTCTGTGGTTATAAACCGTT
>JAKRWB010000321.1 GCA_022353185.1 ANME-2 cluster archaeon
ACATTAAATTGACAACTTTCACATTGTAATGATATACTGTGAATTGTTATAAAATTTTTCATACATCATGGGGGAGGCAGAATCAGTTTGGCCCACAAGTAGAAAGTAGGGACTGACCGATATGGAAGAATTTTAGTTGAAATGAGCAATAAAGACGGTTCAATTAATGAAAGATTAAGAAAAAAAGATTTTTTTTTATATTTCCACTTGAAATGCAGGGTTTGTAATAATAATCATCATAGTTTTACCCTCAAAATAATTAATATATATAAAAAAGCTTCAACGCCAATCAATTAATCTTAATCGTTATACTCCGCAGCTCTGCTGCGACCGGGACAAAGCGTGGTCAAAGCAACCTCTATTGTTGGGGCCATGGACCCCCCAACAGATCTGGAGGGAGCTTTATTTGTTAGGTCCAATTCAACAATTTCGAACAAAAATGTATTTAATGATTTTGTAAAATCATGTTCTGTAAGATACATTTCTTCGATTTCTTTTTGGCTATATCCTGCTTTCATTAATTTTACCCGTTCTTCTGATGTTTCTAACATCACCTTTCTCCCATCCCCCGAATTTTAAAAGTATATTTCTTGCAGTTCTATCAAATCTGCCCGTGCGGTTTCGATATTTACAATAGTAGAAAGAGGAATAGAGAATATATATTGATACCGACAATTTATTTAAGTTTCCATAGTTCGTTTGATTTTAATTGTTTATTATAGTTTATTTTAGTATTTAAACGTTTATTATAACAAGATAAATGTGACTACCCACCATAAGCCATCAAATTCGAATTTTACTTGTGATTCATCATTTATCTTAATCGTTATACCCCGCAGCTCTGCTGCGATTGGGAAAAAGCAGGGTCAATACAGCCTCAGTCGCCGGAGCCATGAGATACCCCCAAAATCTGCTGGGGGAAGCTTCATTGTTCTATCAGTACAGCCCTGGCAGGTCCACCATCACCGGTTGCAACCCTTAGCGGTAGGCATACAAAAAGATATTGCCCAGCATCCACATCAGACAACACCAGACCTTCAACCACAGCAATATCCGCACCCAATAACACGGTATGTACTTCGTATTCTTCCCCGGCCGCACCAATTGACAGCGCATCAGTACCCACGGTCTTGATGCCATTATCCATCATGTATTGTGCCGTCGCTGTTGTTAGCCTTACCCCACCCCTTTTTCCCTTTAACAATAATATTTCACCCGGTTCCACATTGCCAATATCAGTAGGTTCGATATCATTTCTGATGTGGGACAGGTCAATTACTCTGGCAGGCCCAACAAGCATGTCCAGTGGCATATCATCGATACCTGCACCACCCTCAATCAAATGCAGGGGCGGGTCAACATGGGTGCCGGTATGGGTGCCGAGTGTCAACTGTGAAACGTTGTATTGGTCACCACTCTCAAGCTTTGATATTCGAGTGACTACCGGCCCCGGTTCACCTGGATACATTTCCATATCAGGACTAATCGTCATTGAGATGTCAATGACCTTCATACCACCATCTCAAATCCTATGGTCGGCTGTTGGAGACCGAAATTAGAGATCACATCAGGGTGTACTTCACCCAATACACCTACTTCCCTGCCGTCTGCGAGTATGGCTGCCCGCCTGCCTTCAAGAAAAGCAGGATCATCGGTACTACCAATGGTGTATTCTATCATTCTCTCCCGCATAACAGCATCTACCACTGCCCGAATCTCTGTGAAATTGGCTGCATGATAAATACTCACAGCAGCTAACTTCTGTGTCGTGGTACCGTCCACAACCACATCGCCCACTTCAAAGATACGCTGAGGAAGTTCACGGTGCTGGTTCATTGAAAGTATCTCCATCAGGTTCGGCAGGATAGTGGTTCTTAGCATGGTCTGGTCCTCGCTGATAGGATGTTTAACAGGTGTAGCCTTGCCATCTGTAGCGCGCAGCATATTATGGTAATGGACTTTTTCGCTGGTAAGTGTGAAAGGCATTACCTGATAAAATCCAAGCCCCACCAGTATCTGCATAATGTCATGTTTCTTAATGGAAATCGGATGTTGTTGACCCACAGTTACAGTCTTAGGTATGGAAGGAGAGATATTGTCATAGCCATATCCAATGATAATATCTTCAATCAGGTCCCAGGTATGCAGAATATCAGCCCTGTATGCAGGTGATTTGACCTTAATGTGTTCCTGGTGGGACGATGCCCCGAACCGCATTCTCTGAAGGTTTTCCACAATCTGTTCAGTTGTGAGGTCAAAACCTGCGAGGGAGCGTACTTCATCCACATCAAGTTCCCACTCACCAGGTCTAAGGTCGGGCATAGTAGCCGTTCCTTCTATGCTATTATTGACGGTAACATTCTCAATGGTTCCGCCCCGTTCGGCCAGTGAGGTGACCACTATGTTAAGGGCAGTATATACGTTCTTGTCCAGCCCGGTTACATCAATGAACACGTCATGAGTGTCATGTTCGACCCTGGTCAGGTCTCCGTTGATTATTGGGGGAAAAGAGAGTACCTGATCATTACTGTCCAGAATCAGGGGATATTTATCAAACCCATCCATGAGATGAGCATACTTCACTCCTTTTGGATGCTTCCCCAGAATTTCCTGCATGGTCATAGGTACATCGAAATCCAGGGGAACGAAACTAAAGTCCGGGTCTGCCGCCACGTATCTGAACGGGGGTTTTACCTTGCTGATATCATGGATACCAATAGATACTTTTTTGCGGTCCCGCCCCAGGCCCCAGTGCAGGTCTTCCTGCAGTCCCATCAGGCTCTCAATACTATAATCATTGAATTGCAGCCCTCGTACTACGGCACAACCAAGATAAGGCCGGATATGTTTTATCTCATCATCAAGTGTAATGGCAACGTCGGACTGTTTCACTTCATATTCAGGCAGTCCGGTTTCAATACCCATAAAACCTCTCATACTTCTGGCCACGCCTTCAGGACTGTACAGGTCAGGTCGATCCGGGAAGAACTCGATATCAATATGGTCTTCTTCAATGCGTTCGATATCGGCCCCCATCATGGGTACCCTTTCAATAAATGTATCCCTGTCTGTTCCTGTTAGTGCCTCAATATCTTCGTAATATAAAGTGATTACTGGCATGTCCTGACTCCTGTATTGACTAGAGGTATGAAATATAATGCTTAGGTTAAAGATTTTTTGATGATTTGGGATGTGGGACATAATTAAGTTGGGTAAAGGTTCA
>JAKRWB010000322.1 GCA_022353185.1 ANME-2 cluster archaeon
GAGAGAGTATTTGGAACAAATTTAATGCTACCAGGGACGATCAAGCCTGGTATTACAATTCTATGATTGAATCGATTGCATTTGGAGATAAATTAATTACTGATATGCCAGCATTCAAGGAATTCAAAAAATGCGTAGAAAGGATATTTTGTGAATAGAATCCCTGATATCATTATTTGAACATCTCCGGATGTTCCGTATGTATTGGAATTACATGTTCCGGAGCAATCTTCGCAATCATATCACGTATCTCATCTCCCGATGCATGTCCCGAAGCATGCGCATTAAATAACTGTATCCCGAAATGTTCAAGCCAGTTCTTTTTTCTCTCTTCATCAATATCCATTTCATCAGAGAACGGCTCACAGGACGATTTAATCCATACAGCATTGTGTGGCCTGATGTCTATCAATTGGTTGATCTCCCACATGTTCATCGATACAACATACCTTTGCGGATATTTCTTGAGTTCCTCATAGGTGATAGAATTGTCCCTGAAAATAAAATCCCGTTCCCACACAGAATAATCGCGCTCCACCTGCGATTGCTCGATACCATTTTTGCACAGCAGTCCCCATCTCTTCATCGGAACCAGGATCTTTACATCATCTATAGAGAACGGAGCCAGATCACCAAAAGATTCGATAAGATATGCCAGTTTCAAACCTACAATAAACTCCCTGCCAGCTGCCTTCACTGCATCGAATATACTTTTCACCCTGTAAAGATCCCTTGCCGGATGCTCCACGAAGACAAGTTCCTTAGAGGATGCTACAATTCTTTCGATCTCGTCCTTGACACACTGTTCACTATTCATCTCATTGCTATCAATCCGGGTCCCTTCACACAACAGCCATTTGGGACGACATCTGGCAGCCTTTTCCACAAACCTTTCACTTTTATCCCGGTTGTAACCATGGAACCGGATGTCACCGGTATAGACTATGTTCCCTTCATCTGAATAGATGATATAACCACATGCTCCTGGCAGTGAATGATCAACAGGCAGCATTTCGATCTCAAGACTGCCGATCTGCATCCTCTGTTCAGGTTCCATTATGTGGAAATCCCTTTCATGAACATATTCAATGTTCTTTCTGGTGACCCTTGATGGATTGCCTTTATTGTTCTCATAGAAAACGAATGTTTCACATGCTGAGGTCAGATCCGAATTTGTACTAATTCCGACATTTTCCAGGCACTGTAATATGATGTATGTTTCTACTGTGCAGTAGATGGGGATGTCGAACCGTAAAAAGTGTATATATTGTGCATGGTCTGCATGGGCATGGGAGAGGAAAACAGCATCTACTGCTCTTTCTTCGGGAGGTCTTCCCATGTGGTTGAGATAATCTTCCCTGTAGATGCCTTTTATGTCAGGGAGCAGGCCCATTTCCATATAATCTGTCAGAGCTGTGCATTTTCTGGGATTTAAAAACTCTGAGAAGTATTTCGAATTCTGATTGAAGCTCATTCCAAAATCCAGCAGGATCCTTGTACCTTTATGCTCCACCAGTATTTTATTGCCACCGATCTCGGTGCTTCCGCCCATTACATCTATTGAAACCATTTACATCAATCCCATTGCACAGTTGTTAACTGGAACTTCCTTAATCATTTCGTCATATTGTGCCTGCACAATTATATCACTGATACTTTTGAGAACATGGTCCGGTCGCCATGTCCAGTCCTCAAAGAAATTCCTGTCACCGTATGCGGCATGTGCTGTAATCATACCTATCTTCTGTGCAGGTTCAATGTCCCTGCGCAGACTGTCTCCTACAAAAATTGTTTGTTCCGGGAGGAGTTCAATGGTATTGAGTGCATGATAGAATATTTCCGGGCGGGTTTTTTTGCTCCAGTGATATCAGTGGTTACCAGTGCATCAAACGAATCTAACAGGTTTACAATCTCCTGCTTTACGTCCTCTCCAACAATACCTGCCTCTTTTCAGGGGGCACAGTATCGATGCAACCTCATGCAGCACATCTGCGGCTAGCCCAGGACCCTCCGCCAGTCTGCACCACCATGGCAGAGCAGCCGGGCAGGTGCACCAAGGGCAGCGCATGAGAGTGGAGAATGGGGGGGGGCGAAGTGCATGTAAAGTGTTAAAGATATGGTGAACTCACCGCAGAGGAGCAGAGGGCTCAGAGGAATTGGTTGCAATTAACGTTACAGTAAAACCACAGCCTTAAATAATAATATCTTTATCAATTTAATTGCGATGAAACTTGAAGAGCGCTTAGATTTGTTAAAACAAAAAGTTCAAAATGATGACTTTCTATGCGCAAGAGGACTTGGTAATGAAATACCATTCTGGATCTTTGACTATCCTCCTGAAAAAGAGTTGCTTGTCCGTGAAACAATCGATAAAATAACACTTAATCTGGGAAAAATATCTGTGAATGTCCTTGTCATTGATTTATTTGAAATGTGTCTGGAATTGTTGAATAATAAACTCAGTAATGATACGATATTCGAATTTGAAAATAAGAACGGTTCAGATGAATTGCTTAAAAAACTGAAAATTATGCTCAAACCTGAAATCGTCAAGAAAGCTATACAAG
Source organism: ANME-2 cluster archaeon (assembly GCA_022353185.1). Classification (GTDB taxonomy): domain Archaea; phylum Halobacteriota; class Methanosarcinia; order Methanosarcinales; family Methanocomedenaceae; genus Methanocomedens_B. The sequence continues at coordinate 2,568 of JAKRWB010000322.1, forward strand.
TAAAGATGGAATCAAGTGGAGATGTTCAATTAATGTTTTTAACCGGTGTGGGTAAAGCGTGGCCCCTTGTACGGTCTCATTCAATTCTCAACAATTTACAACCAGTATTGGGCAATGTCCCGTTGGTAACATTTTACCCGGGAAAATATGACAATTATGAACTGAGCCTATTTGGAAAATTTACAGACGGAAATTATTACCGTGCATTTCCGCTTATCAATGATAAAATATTTGAGATCCAAGAGTGATTAAGATGTCTACAAATGTTAAGATAGAGGACCTATTTAAGAAAGATATTAAAAGACAAATTGATGGGGTTATCAAGGTAGATAAAAACGATGATGATAGCGTCTATACCGAACTTGATGAATATGTGGTTACGCAAGAGTCGTTGAAACATTTTGATAGGTTCTTTGACAGATATTACAATGCCACTCATACACCAACAGATAAGATCGGGGTGTGGGTATCTGGTTTTTTTGGTTCTGGTAAATCCCATTTTATTAAGATTTTATCATATTTGCTTGAAAACACAACAGTATATGGTAAAACTGCTCTTGACTTTTTCAACAATAAGATTCATGACCCTGAGATGTTCGGTACCATCGAAAAATCAGTGAATTATGGTACAAAGGATGTCATACTTTTCAATATAGATTCCAAAGCAGGTGATAGCAAAGAGCGAATCGTCAATATTTTGATGAGGGCGTTCAATGAAAACAGGGGTTTCTTTGGAGATGT
>JAKRWB010000025.1 GCA_022353185.1 ANME-2 cluster archaeon
CCTGATGTTTTATCTGAATCAGATTATCTGCCGGTTTATGCTGGATTTCAATCACAGATTGCATTTTGTAGTAAAAACTGTCTCAAAAAGCAAGCTGCTGCGACACTAAAAAACTCAAAACACAAGCAGGCTCGTTGGGTGACCCAAATATTCCCAGGCCACCCACAAGGGGTCTTCACCCCTATACGCCATCACTAAAGCGAACACCTTCTCGGTGGACGCTGTTCAGCGATACGATAGTTACGGTACTCAAAACTAAGCGAATATTCAGACAAATATCGGGCACAAGAGAAGTGATTTTGTGAGAAACGCCGGATCATGTTCACTGATAGTGTTTTTTGGGGAGGGATTTTGAGGATGAGATTGGGTATGAGGATCCACTTTGAAACCTGGGTAGGTGAGGGTGTTGAGCATTAGAGATGGAGCGTAGAAATGTTATTGATGAATACTATGGCCCCTGCGAAGCGTTTTTAATCTCTAAATTGACCTGGATGTTGAACGCACTGTGAATTTTATTCTTCTCCCGACTCAACCCTTTTCAAGCTATAAACCCACAATGGTTTAGATTTACTTCGCACATTTACACGGTTGATCTTATCAGATTCAAATAGTTTTTTAACTAAAGATTCAACTGTTTTTTTATGGCATCCCATTTCATCTGAAATCTGGCGGGCAGACATAATATTATTTTTCTTCAATAGATCAAGCACTTGATCTTCAGTATATTTTTGCCGAAAAGATGTTTTATTTGGCTGTGTATTCGTCATGTACTTTAATCCTTTATAGGTTAAAGTGTAAATAGATATTGTTTAATTTTTCATCTCATTTTCCAATTTTTACAATCAATTGGTTTTCAATCATTACCGATTGAGCCGTTGATCTGGCATCTATACAATATTCCATTCAACACGTTCTATCTTTGCCGCTCCAAAAAAAATTAATTGTTGCTGAATCCCTGCTCGATCAGGTTTTTCAGCCAAGAATTCAGGAATTTGTTTAATTCTATTTTCAGTGAAGGATAGAATCTGCCATCTTCAAGGTATACCTGCTGATAAATTCCCATATTATCTTGCTGGAATGTCAGGGCTTCAACCATCTTCATAGATGGAATTATTCTAATTTCCATGTCCGGATCTGCCATAACATCCCCATTTTGATTATAATTATGGGCCAATGAAATCACAATACTGCGGTCATCGTCTTTGTGGCTCAAGTGATCGATGTTTAAGTCCATGAAACTACCAGATTTAAGCTTTAGGTATTCATCAAATTTCAGGCTACCATCCTGATTTATGATGCCAAGTTTAACCAGCTTGTCATACATTGTTTCGTTGATTATCTTTTTCATACAATTTTACTCCTGATTATTTTACTGAATTGATAGATGGATCAAATAGTATTTATAACTTCCCTTTAAATGTTAAAGGTAAGTATATAAAAGGGAAACGATATAGTAGTAAATGGGCAGGGATGTTCAGGAGAATAAAAATGGGAAATATAGACACTAAAGAAGTGGCCAAATTGGTCAGAAAGGAATTAAAAACACATTTCTCACGCCAAAAATTTTCTGTTAGGATTGAAAGGTATTCCATGGGCAGTAGTATCAATGTAACCTGGATAGATGGGCCACTTGTAAAGGATGTTGAGGCAATCGCAGGACATTTTTCCGGATCAAAGCCATACTTGAATGATTTCATTTTCTTTAACAGGAAATTTTCAGAACACCTTTTTGTCAGCATGGTCGGGCAAATGAAGGATAAGGGAGTACCTTCTTATGATCGTGCAGTCGAAGCACGTAAAACACTTGATAATGTGGACTTTTATAATATTCAAGGGTGAAACCTCCCAGTGGCTTTGAGTTTCATTCATACTCCTGGGCAATGGGGTGAGAATCATTCATGGAGTATGAAAAGTCCTATAATAACGGCTATCAACAGGGGTTATATTATGCAAACGCAAGCAGGCTCGTTGGGTGACCCAAATACTATGAGTCCACCCACAAGGGGTCTTCACCCCTATACGCCATCCCTGAAGCGAACACCTTCTCGGTGGACGCTGTTCAGCGATACGATAGTTACGGTGATCAAAACTAAGCGAATATTCAGACAAATATCGGGCACAAGATAAGTGATTTTGTGAGAAACGCCGGATCATGTTCACTGATAGTGTTTTTGAGGAAGGGATTTTGAGGATTAATTTCTGTATGAGGAATCACTTTGGTGCCTGGGCAGGTGTGGGGTGTGGACATGTGGGCATT
>JAKRWB010000323.1 GCA_022353185.1 ANME-2 cluster archaeon
GTCCATTAATGCTGTGATGTTCTTTATTGACATTAACATTCAATTCTAGCTTATGCGGCATAAAATGACTACTTCATCAGAGCTTGAAGGATAAACAGTCTATTGAAGATTCAATATAAGTGGTGAAAAATACCTATTGGTTACACATGAAAACATAAACAAAAATATTGATATCATTATTATTTCTTCCACCTGCAATCGGAGAACTTCTCAGCGGTTCCAGTCCTCCGCTGCAATTCTTCAACCCTTTAATGTTGTTAATGTTGGTGCTATTGTACGGTTGCGGAACATTGCTGATAAGAGAAGCAATGGTCAGATGGAACCTGCAATGGAGTGTCATCTTCCTGGCTGTAGCGTATGGTATTGTTGAAGAGGGGTTGATGGTAAAATCATACTTCAATCCAGGCTGGGTGGATATGGGAATCCTGTCTGGATACGACATGTATTTCGGGGTCCAGTGAACGTGGACCATAATGCTGACATTCTACCATGCAACTATCAGCACATTAATACCCATTGCCCTGGTTGGTATGTACTGGCCAGAATATGCAAGAGTGCCACTGCTGAAGAAAAAGGGGCTTAGACTTGCAGCAGCCGGGTTGGTTTTTATTACACTCTTGGGTATGATGTTCATGGGTACCTGGGAAAACGGCAAGATGATACCCTTCCATCCTCACCCGCTACTGCTTATCGGTGGAACAGCGGTTATCGCAATGTTAGCGCAGTTGGCATACAGGTATAGGAACTCAAGGATTAGAATGGACAGATTTTCAGTGCTGCCCCCGCTCGTATTTGGAATTGTGGGTTTCATGTTACAGTCCATAAACTTAATTTTACCAAATTTACTTGCGGAAATAAGCACGTATGGGATTATTACAATCGCAATACAACTGGTATTATTTGCCTCTGCTTTATTGTTCGCAACCCATCAAGTCTATCAACGGGATGTGACTAAACGGCATATCACAGCCCTGGTCTCAGGTTCACTGTCCTTCTTTATTCTGTTTGCAGTAATACAGGAATGCAATCCTGGTATGAATCCAGACCCCACGCAGGGTATGCTGCTGGTGGGTGTTGTTAGTCTGGTACTACTGGCCCTGTGGAGACGTACTGTGCTGAAAAATGAGACTGGATAACCATTTGTATCATTAAAGGTATGTGTTAAATTATGAGTGACGAAAAACTTATCGCGTATAT
>JAKRWB010000026.1 GCA_022353185.1 ANME-2 cluster archaeon
ATTGCATCTGCAGTAATCGGTGCAAAATTGAATCCATTCATTAAACGAAGGCGAAACATTTGCTCCTTCGTCATTCCATTCTTTAATATGTATACATCTTTCATATTGACCACTACAATTATATATTGTTTAGAGGGTCATATGAACCAAACAGACTTTGTAATCATCCCACGTGTTGCAAGAGAAAAGAATTAATGCTATAGTGATTGTAATTATTACTGATTTCCTTGCTTTGGTTTTTGGAGACACACAATAAAACGAAAGCTAAGGACATCAACTTATCGATTTCAGATACAGAGAAGGAAATGCGTTTATACTTTCCTATACGTTGAAAAAAATTCAACTGTAAAGCATGAATTGATTTTTCCTGTTTTATTTTTGAAACTATCTTATCCTTTTGGATAACATTTATTATCTTAATGGTATGAAATATTAACATCTGCATCCATGTGACATCGGGACTCATCCTCCTCACTTAAAAACCGTGGCGTGGATATGCGGCACGGTTTTTATAAACTAACTAAAATTTTTTGATTTAACGATAAGGTGGGAATATAATATGAAAGGAAAAACCAATTATAAAAATAGGAAAAAATTAATTGAAGATACAGAGGGTGTCTCGCCTGTGATCGGCGTGATGCTGATGATCGTGGTGACAGTGATACTGGCACCGGCTGTAAGTGCATACAGCAGTGGTATGGTATCAACAACATCAGTTCCGCCAATAATATTTATTGGAAGAAGATATCACAGTTGAATGGAAGAAACTGACACCAATCACCAGGAAGAGGATATCCATAAAAATCAAGGAATAATCGATTCAATGGTGGTAGTTGACTCATAATATATTCGATCATGACCTCATTTGGCTGTACCCACTTCCCTTTCATCTCAATCGTTATACCCCGCAGCTCTGCTTTGGTTGGGACAAGCCATGGTCAATGCAACCTCAGTAGTCTGAGACATGAGATATCTCACAGCTCTGCTGTGGGGACCTTCATCACCTAATAATATTTAACAATGAGCACATACCTATTTAATACATATGAATACTGTGAAAAAAATAACCCCATACGGATCCTGGAAATCTCCTATCACATCAGATATGATCGTCTCAGGAACCATCAGACTTGAACAGATAGTTATCGATGGACCGGATATCTACTGGATAGAGAACAGACCAAAAGAAGGTGGACGATACGTAATAGTATGTCATTCACCAGACATTCAAAGTACAGATATCACACCACCTCACTTCAATGCCCGTACACGAGTACACGAGTACGGCGGCGGATCATTCACAGTTGTAGAAGGCACAACATATTTCTCAAATTTCGATGATCAACGTCTCTATCGTCAATTCCCCGTATCTGACCCACACCCACTTACTCCTGCACTGGATCATCGTTTTGCTGATATCATTATTGATAACATCAGGAATAATTTGATATGTGTACGCGAGGATCATACACACACCGGACACGAACCAACCAATACTCTGGTAAGTATTGATCTTGATGCTAATAATGAATGCCAGGTCCTGGTATCCGGTCATGATTTTTATTCCTCTCCCCGGCTGAGTCCCAGCGGCTCACATCTTGCCTGGCTTACCTGGAACCATCCGAACATGCCATGGGATGGTACACAACTATGGGTAGGTGAAATAGAAAAAGACGGGTCGATCGGACATATAGACCAGATAGCAGGTGGCGTTGATGAATCTATTTTCCAGCCAGAGTGGTCGCCGGATGGCACTTTATTCTTCATTTCAGATAAAAACGGCTGGTGGAATCTCTACTGCCTAAATAATAAAAATAATAATAAAAATATCAATCCGGTTTGCCAGATGGAAGCAGAGTTTGGCCTGCCGCAGTGGGTCTTTGGACAGTCCACTTATTCATTTGCATCAAAGAACCGTATCATATGCACATATACCAGACAGGGAACCTGGTACTTAGCAAGTATTGATACTGTATCAGGCAGACTTGATGTGATCAATACTCCTTATACTTCAATAGGATACCTCAAAGCTGCACCCGGATATATAGTATTTATCGGGGGTTCACCTACAGCTGCTCCATCAGTGGTCAGGCTTGATCTTGATACACACAAGATGCATGAGATGCGCTGCTCAAGCGAGATCGTGGTAGGTGTTGATATTGATATCAACTATCTCTCAAAACCAAAGCCTATTGAATATCCGACTGAGCACGGACTCACAGCAAACGCTTTCTTTTATCCTCCTAAAAATCCTGAATTCGCAGCTGCGCCTGATGAGAAGCCCCTCTTACTTGTCATCAGCCACGGAGGTCCGACTGCATCTACTTCAGATACATTTAACTTGATGATACAGTACTGGACAACCCGTGGGATAGCTGTACTTGATGTGAACTACGGAGGAAGTACCGGCTATGGCAGACAGTACCGCCAGCGCCTGGATGGCCAGTGGGGAATCATTGATGTGGATGATTGTGTGAACGGCGCACGATACCTTATTGAGCAGGGTAAGGTTGATAGTGAGCGGCTTGCTATTAGAGGAGGAAGTGCAGGAGGTTATACTACTCTATGTGCACTTACCTTCCGAAATATTTTCAAAGCAGGAGCCAGTTACTACGGAGTCAGTGATCTTGAAGCCATGGTAAAGGATACACATAAGTTCGAGTCGCGTTACCTTGACCGGTTGATAGGTCCTTTTTATGAAGGAAACGAGCTATATAGCGAACGCTCACCTATCAACTTCATTGAGCGCTTATCATGTCCGGTGATCTTCTTTCAGGGACTTGAAGATAAGATAGTCCTACCCAACCAGACCGAGATGATGGTGGACGGGCTGCGTGCAAAAGGATTGCCAGTGGAATATGTACTATTTGAGGGCGAACAACATGGGTTCCGCCGAGCTGAGAATATCAAACGTGCGCTAGATTGCGAGCTGAATTTTTATTCAAAGGTTTTCGGTTTTACACTGGCCGGGTATGATAGTAATAATTTATGACAGCACATGCATACTATAAGAAGAAGTTGCTCGTCATTGGTTTTTAAGCCCTAAACCCTATACTTTTACCTGTATAATTAATTAAAACGTACTCAGCAGCATCATAGTAGCCTTAGAACTTAATATATTACTGCCAGTATGGGTAAAAAATTTACAGCCATAACGTATTTTTTTTATTATGGCGATTTGAGAGTACAGTCTGGGCAATCCTTGATATGGTCAATATCACTGACCTTAAGTAGACGAAAACCTTGTACTGTTAGTATTGGGATAGTTATTTTTTCAGACTAATAAATTGGGTGCAACTCCTAAGAAAGATTATAACTAATTGGATATTATGATTGAGAACGATGAAAGATAATAATATGAATATTCAAAGCAGTAAGTACATATTATTAACAGGAGCTGGATTCACAAAAAATTTTGGGACTCCATTAGCTAGTGAAATGTGGGCTGAAATATTTAATCATAAAAAAGTCCAGGCACAATCAAATATTAAGGAATTAATGAAAAATCATTGTGACTACGAATCAATCTACTATTCTATAATGGAAGGTTCATATACAGACAATGAAAAAGAAGCAATCAATAATGCTGTGAAGTCTGCATATGGGTACATTGACAAAATTCTTATGGAACCTGTCAGCTTGAGCCCATATCCAGAAGAGCTTCACAATGTTAATGATTTGATTTACCGTTTTGGTGAGACAAGTAATAAAAGTTTTATCTTTACACTTAACCAAGATTTATTTTTTGAAAGACTCTATAATCACCCAAAACTTTCTATTCCTGGAATCAAAAATAATTCAGAATGGTTCACGACTAGATTTAAGGACCCATTGAGACCTGAAGATTATTATCGGCTACCTGATGAAAATAAGTTAAATCACAATGAATCGGAGATTTTATCAGATGGAGATTTTTTCCTTCTAAAGCTTCATGGTTCATATAACTGGATAAGTTTTGATGGTACACAGAAAATGGTCATTGGTAGAGGTAAAACAGACCAAATTCAGAAAGAACCGCTCTTGAAATATTACTTCACAGTTTTTAAGAAAGTTCTTTCACAAAATCAAAGCCGTTTACTAATAATAGGTTATGGTTTTGGTGATGACCATATTAACCGTATAATATCTGAATCCGTGAGAGACAATGGACTAAAGATTTACATTATTTCACCAGTTTCACCCAAGGAATTAAAAGGGATATTAGAGAAAAAGGACTTTGGAAAAGACATCTGGCAAGGAATTTCAGGTTACTTCCCATATAGTTTGAACGAGATTTTTTCAGAAAACTTTTTTAAGTATCAAGCAATTAAACAACACTTTTATGATGTTTTTTTTGAGTAGTTTTAAACAAGATTTAGAGCTTGAAATTTTAAATCGAATCATCCAAACCTGCTGAAATATCAAATCCCGAGCATCGTCCTGATGCTCCGTTTTTCCAAAACGGAGTCCGTGACTTCGGTGTCTTGAAGTACTCTTCAAGCAGTATCACCCCCGGTCTTTTTGATTCCATCCTTCACACCCATAACAACTGTTTTAGTAATCTTTTTACCCAGGTCAGTATACGGACCTGCGTATTCTATATAGGGTTGAGGCTGTTTTTCATATGCAACAATGACAGCGTCAGTTGTTGTTCCGAGAAAGTCAAATCCCATGTTAAGAAGTGCAAGTCCTTTTGCTTCAGTGGCAGTAATTATTGCCCCTAACATTGCACCCT
>JAKRWB010000324.1 GCA_022353185.1 ANME-2 cluster archaeon
AATAGCCGGTGCTGAGCAGCTGGCGCAAGACTACCTTGTGACCTTTGGTATCGTGCCAAAATCACCTCATACGGGTTACGGGTACATAAATCCAGGAGATACTTGTGGAATAGGGTATAAGGTGTCCGAGTTCAAGGAAAAGCCTGGCCCGGATGAGGCCAGGGAGTATGTGGATGAGGGATACCTGTGGAACAGCGGGATGTTCCTGCTGGATACTGACGTGTTCTTATCTGAAGTGGCAGAACATGCACCTGATATCGGGAACGCTTTTGGGTCTGGCAGGGATATCAATGAGATCTACAATGATATCCCTTCAATTTCTATCGACTATGGTATCCTGGAAAAATCCGACCGTGTGGCTGTTGTGGGGCTTGATGTCAAATGGAGCGACCTGGGGAATTTTGATGCCATGTACCAAGAGTTCGATAAGAACAAGGCCGGGAATGTGGTGTTCGGCTGCGATGATGCCTCTGTGGAGTCTACCGGTAATATCATCCAGTCGACCGAGAACAAGGTGGTCTCGCTGATAGGTGTTGATAATATGGTTGTTGTGGATACCCCTGATGCGCTGCTGGTTTGTCCCAGGGACAGGTGCCAGGATGTGAAGGATGTGGTGGGTGCACTGAAGGAACAGGATGATGAGAGAGTGTCCCTGCACCGGACCGTGTATAGGCAGTGGGGGTCGTATACCATACTTGAGGATTTGGAGGGGTACAAGATCAAGCGGATACGGGTGCTGCCTGAGAAGACCCTGAGCCTGCAGTTGCATTACCACCGCAGCGAGCACTGGGTTGTGATCACAGGGACGGCATGCGTGCAGGTGGATAGTGAGCGGTTCTATCTGCGGCATGGTGAGAGTACGTTCATCCGGCCCGGTATTAAGCACAGGCTATCCAATCCGGGGAAGTTCCCTCTGGAGATTATTGAGGTGCAGCTGGGGGAGTACGTGGGTGAGGATGATATTGTAAGGTTCGATGATTAGTACGGGCGAGAATAGTGGATGGTTTTGATGGTGTGAGATCTGCGATAATCCAGGGCACTCAGGGTAAATGAATCAACAAGGTTGGCTGCCATCCCGACGGGCCGCAGGTGCAGGGTACGTTGTTCGAATAACGTTTTTTGCATTTTAACAACCATAGCCACCTTCTGGCCTCGTAAATCCACAAGTTTGGCCGCAGGTCAGGTGCACAGGGCGGGCAGCAGGTGAAGTGCAATTAAGATTTTGTTCTGGTATATGAATAACTCGCAGCAAAACACTCACCTTCTCTGGAGTTGAGTGCCTTTTACCCCTGGGATGTAGGAGAGGTTGCTATTTTCGGCAGTGTACTTAATTACGATACTTAAATTTATCGATGTCACTGGAAATGTTGAGATTGTGGATAATGAGATTATTGTTCAGTTGAGACAAAATGCCCAGGCACCTATTCTGATTTCAAATCCTGTTTTTAAGAAATCTTATCAAATTCCCTGGTTAAATAATATGAAATTAAAATATGTTTGGAAGTAATTATATTTAATTATGACGGTTAAACGGTCTGCGAAAATCGGTGTTTAGGTATGACCCTGCTGAAAATATGTGTGAGATACATTATTGGATTGACCCATATGAACAAGCGTGTGGATTATTCATCCCTGATGACCTGTAGTAGCCCGGACTACACTCTTAAAATCCACCTGACTTTCAGTCGAACATGGATTCAGCCTGAGCCAGTCTTTTTTCAAGGAAATTGTCAATGGAGTTTTCCACATCAGGTAAGTTGGTAAAGCCGTCGTACGTCCGGTCCAGGCGTTTTTCCCAGTTTTCTTTTACCGCGAACAGCACTCTGGCATAGTCTTTAAGGAACTGGAATCTCTTACGTTCAAACTCCCTGGCTGCTCTTGAATTGCCAAAAATATTTTTGTATATCTGACCAGGGTCCGGGATGTTGGCACCGCCTGCCAGTTCACTTCTTACCACACTGTAGTATTCAATTATGGATTCTGTGAATTTGGCAAGTTCATCCATCAGGTCCCATATCAGGTATACGATTTGTTCAGCTTCCTGGTTTTGCGGGGTATTACTCTCTTCTTCCAGGACGTTTGCTCCTGCAGCGTTCTTTTTCATGTAAAAGTGCGGAGTTTTCCATTCGGTCTGGAAATCGGCTGCGAATCTGGCAATCTTTTCCAGGTAATAGTCTGTATCGAAAATGTTCTCAGGGAGTGAACCCATTTTTCCTTTCAGAACGATTTCAGGTTGTTCCTGGAATTCATTGAGTTTGTATGATTGCAGTTGTTTATTTCCATTTAGTTTGGTGAAAAGTTCGTATTTCTCAATCCATGTTTTCCAGAAATTTGTTGACCTGGCTGCATAATCTTTTATCAGGATGAAATTTTTTTCTTTGTCAGTAACCAACCCTTTTGGCATCAGAATGTTTTTTATAAGGTTATTTAAAAATCTATCCTCCTCTAGTAATTGCACCTTTTTCCTTTCCTGGCGCGCTTTTTCAGCTTCAATTCGCCGGACGTTACCACTCAGGTAATCTGGTGCATTTTCTGAAGTCAGGTCTACCAGTCCTGATGACTCTACAGATGCATTGTTCTGCTTATTTGTATTATCGGAAATTGCCAAACTGATATCACTCATGTTAATCCCTAACATACCATAGCAGGTATCACTCTAATATAGTATTGTAAACGCCAGTGTGTATTATCGTAGCATTGATGCATATAATATCGATACACATAAATATGATGCCTCGAAATTGTTAAATTAGAATGGAACGAAGAAATATCACTTTGGAGAAAAAGCATATAGATATTCTGTCTCCTTTGCTTGAGAAGCACGATGGAAATATCAGTGCCAGCATCAGGGAAATGATAGATTTCACAAACTTGATGATAAATAATCATGGTAGCCTTGAGAATGCCATCAGTGACTCGGTGTCTATCGAAAGAATCGAGAACCAGCAGGTGTTGGTGGACCAACTGGTCTGGCAATGGTTGCTTGAGACCAGTCATGATATGCTGCCATCAAAGGAAATCGTGGATAGCCTTATTGAACCGGTTGATGAACTGGACCATGAGGGTTTTGCTGTGCAAATCAATGAGTTATGTATCGTGCTGGGATGGAAGACAAAAATCCATTTTAAGCTTCCTTTTATTTATATATTGACTGGCGGGAGTGAAAACCAGCGATTGCTTATTTCCAAAATAATTTGTATTTATCTGGTAAACCATCATATTGGCATTGAACATATCTCAAACACTTACTCAAAGACCAGTATTGAATTCGGCAGTAAAAGTTCGAAGGATGAGGCATACCAGGACTGCGTAAAGCATCTTGGTACACTGGATAGTTCAATAAAGGAGATCAGGTATAAACCATATTTCTGGAACTCGCTCATTAATACTCACGTCAATACAGACTACAACATGGTAACCATACATAGAAAAGAATATGAGCGCCTGTTATCAGCTGGGTTTGATGTTGATGTTGATATTTTTTCAGTATACACTGGACTTCCTTGCAATGATATCAATCTTCAGCAGCTATTGCCCACCATAAAGTCTATATTCGAAACCTCTCGGATAGTGGACAAGATAGAGATAGAAGTGGACATATTAAGGATTTATCATTCATATACAAATCCAGATGCCATAGAGCACATTGCCAAAACTATATTGAAAATCCTGGAGTTGAACGGTTATCAATACGAGGCAATACAGGTTTCGAGTATAATCATCCTGCAGCACAAGGTTGAGATAGAAGGGAGGATCAGCGAACTGGTTAGCAACCTGGTGAAAGCTAAGGGTGGTTTTAACCATGAGATGTTGACCTTTTTGATATTTCTTGATGGTGTCAAAGAGAAGACCGAGATTAACTCGACCGTGAAAACAATTGGAGAGCGGATGGGTGAACAGATCATTAAGGAATATGAAAAGCAGTTCAATGTTGTTGACTGGGATATGAAAACTTTCAAGGAAGCATTTTCTAATATTGATATAAAATTAGGTCGTAAATCAGTACTTGAATTGATAGATTCAAATGTGATGCATTACACTGTGAGTAGTTGCCAGATCGTACATCGACATGGCAAGTTTAATAAACATCTTTGCAATCTCACACATGGTCTGTTAAAGGGGGCCGTTGACTATGCTTTTAAAGGAGATGCAACAATAAAACCAAAACAAAAGATTGGTCTGGGAGATCGTCTTTGCGAATTCTATATTGTGCTTCAGAAAAAATTACCAATGCCTACTGACGTGTCACATAACCTATAATGTCCATGACAAGATATCATTGAACTGCTTTTAGGATTATAGCCTGTATTGTATCAGGACGAATCGGGGCTTTGTTTAGGGGTACGGATCGGGCACGGGTGCATGGCTGTAGACGATATCATTTTCCAGTTATTTTACAGACACGGATTTGCACAGATTTTACCTAAAGTCGGTGTCAACAAAATAACTGATTTTTGGAACAGTACCCTGACAAGCTTATGTTTTATATTCCTTAATGAGTTCCCAATGCCCGCCTTTTGCAGGACCTACCCGCTTAAGGTACCCTTTTTGTTTTAATGTTGTGATATTTTTATCAATGGAACTTGGTCTGATACCAATGGCTTCAGCCATTTCTTTTTTGGAGATAGATGGATTTCCTTTAATCAGGTCCAATATCATTTTTTGTTTATCAGTTAATTTTTCTACCTCCCCTTTCACCTCCCATATCTCTGTTTCTACCTCCCCACCTACCTCCCTTATCTCTGTTTCTACCTCCCTACCACTAATTTTCTCAACATCTTTTCCTGCACCATAAAATATTGCTTTGAAAAATCCATTTGAATCCCTGAATTCGGGCTGTGGTAGACCTTTTTCTTCAATATACTTCCTTATTCGCAAGACCCCGGTGCCATATCCCTCTATCAGACCAGACTCATTGAAAATCTTACCTATTATCTTGTTTCGAAGTTCTGATACGCCGGTTCCCAGGTCTTCAATATTTATGTTGGGAAGAAGTCCACCAGGGCTTGTGATCTCTATTCTATCTTCAAAGATTGCAAATTTTATGTCTGCTCCCCTGCGGCTGTAATCCCTGTGACATAGTGCATTAACAACTGCCTCCCTTATTGCCTTTTCAGGATACTCATATTCTTCGGTCCTGTATAGCCCTTCAATTTTTGCAGACCTTCTGATGTTCTTTTTGAAGAATGCAATTGTTTCTTCTGCCTGGGTGAATAGGGGGCCGGTAATAATCCTCTGGTCTATGAATTCATCCATATCATTGCCCATGAACCTTGCGCATTTAACAACTGCACCGGGAATGAAGTTATCAGGTTCGTTTGAAAACAATAGAATGCCTGCAACTGTTGGATGAGCGGTCCCA
>JAKRWB010000325.1 GCA_022353185.1 ANME-2 cluster archaeon
ATGTACAGGATATTGGATTTCGCAAATTTGTTGAAAGTACGGCAAATTCATATCATGTGACAGGATATGTATTCAATGATACGAACGGCAGCGTGAAAATGCTGTGCGCAGGTCAGGTCGAATTATTAAACACGTTTTTTGATGCAGTGCAGACGCGACCGCCGCAGGGCACCAGCATCGAACAGTTTATAAAAACTGAAATACCAATCCCTGAGGACTTTGATCTGAACATTCCCGATCAATTTTTAAAACTTACAACCGATCAACTGGCTGATATTGGCAATAAACTTGATATCGGCGTTGAGCTACTAAAAACACTTCCACAGATCGAAGAAAGCGTAAGCACATTACCAGAGATCAAAACAGGGATCGATACGCTAAATTCGAAGTTTGATGATTTCAGAACTGACCAGCAGGAACACAACAAACGCATGGAAGAACATAACAAACGCATGGAAAAACATAACAAACGCATGGAAGAACATAACAAACAGCTCACCCAGATCCTGCAAAAACTTTCTGAAAAATAGATTTGTCCCCTCCAAACTCACAATAATTACAGCGATAAAACCCATGCCATTCTATCACAACCACGAACTTATGAATGATAATTCTATTCCATCAAACAAATCCACAATTAACGCCGATATTGGTTCACTCATCACAAAAAACGAAACACCTATATCACCCGCCATGAAAATTACAGGTGTCAGGATAAACTACCTCCACATCTGCCACACCAAACTCTGGCTTTTTTCCCACAACATCACACTTGAGCACGAGCACGATAACGTCAATATCGGAAAAATGCTCCACGAAGACCGGTACCGCAAGAACACGAAAGACATCACCATAGACAACACAATAAGCATCGATTTTGTGAAGCGGCGCAGCGGCATCATAGAACTGCACGAAATAAAAAAAACCAAAAAGATGGAGGATGCCCACCTGCGCCAGATGTTCTACTACCTCTATTATCTCAAACAGAGAGGAGTTGAAGCACAGGGCGTCATGAACTACCCCGTGCTGAACCAGACAAGGGAAGTGGTACTGACACAGGATGATGAATCAAACATCGAGGATGATATGCGGCGCATTGAAGAAATAGTCACAGGCCGGATGCCACATCCTAAGCGCATACGCATCTGTCCCAAGTGCGCATATTTCGAATTTTGCTTCTGCGGTGAGGGCGGCGAATAATGCAATGAGCTGTACATAAGACAATTTGAAAAGAGGAACAACCATGCGAACTGATTATTACATCATGCAAGACGGCATCTTAAAGCGAAAGGAAAATACCGTCTATTTTATAAACAAAGATGAGAAACGGGTTTTGCCCATAAACAAGATATATTCCATTTACGCATACGGTAAACTGTCGTTTTCATCGGGCGTTGTGTCATATCTTGCAAAGAACGGCATCCCGATTCACTTTTTCAATTACTATGGCTTTTATGAAGGTAGCATGTACCCACGGGAGACGCTGATCAGCGGAGACCTTGTGATAAAACAGGCGGCTCATTATCTTGATAATGATAAGAGGATGCGGATTGCAGGAAAGTTTATTGAAGGTGCCTGCGGCAATATCCTCAAAAACCTGAAATATTATTCAAGGAGTCAGGAAAAGATACAGGAGAGTATGGATTTGTATGTGAGTTCGATCGAATCTGCGATTGGGCGCCTTCCTGATGCAGATACCATACCTAAGATGATGAACGTTGAGGGGCAGATACGCAATATCTATTACAGTGCGCTGGATGACATATTTCCTGAGGAATACAGGATTATAACAAGAACCCGTCGTCCGCCAGGGAACAAGATGAACACACTCATCAGTTTTGGCAATTCTCTGATGTACACGACAGTGCTTTCCGAGATATACAATACCCAGCTAAACCCGACTATTTCCTATCTGCATGAGCCTTTCGAGCGGCGCTTTTCACTTGCGCTTGATGTGAGTGAAATTTTCAAGCCAATTATAATTGACAGAATAATACTGAAGCTTGTAAACAAGAATATGCTGGATGATAACTGTTTTATGGGGGAGATCGGTGATATGCTGTTGAGTGAGAAGGGTAAGAAGATATTTTTACAAGAGTATAATGATAAGCTGGGCACCACCATCAAGCATAAGGGATTAAAGCGCAATGTGTCGTATAAGAGGCTTATCAGACTTGAGCTTTACAAATTGTCAAAACATGTGCTGGATGATGAAGAGTATAAGCCGCTTGTGATGTGGTGGTGAGATGTACGTAATAGTTGTCTATGATGTTAGTGTGAAGCGCTTGAACAGGGTACGTGTTTTTCTGAAACAGTACCTGAACTGGGTGCAAAATAGCGTGCTTGAAGGGGAGCTGACAAAAGCAGAGTACATGAAGGTACATTCGCATCTGAAGAATATCATAGATGAGGATGAGGATAGTATTTTTTTCTATCATGTGAGGGATAAGATGTATCTCGGTTTTGATGAATTGGGAACCCGGCAATCTGAAATTGATACGATTATCTAATGTTTTTCGTGGATCTTTATAAGTGGAGTGCCAGATGAGCGATACACGAAAACAAAGGTGGGGATTTTAGTTGAAATGAGCGGTTTTATATAGGATTGAATTGCTTCTTATTCATGAGAAAGCAGCATCAATATCGATGTAAATAGATTTTCAGGAAACAAAGCCAGGTTGCTGAAATGCGGCCAAATCGGCTTGGTTAAAATCAGACCTTGGAGGGATTGAAACTTGTAAGAGGTAATAATGGTGAAGAATTTTGAGGTAGTTAAAATCAGACCTTGGAGGGATTGAAACGAGTTCATTTGAATGACTTAAATAAGGATAAAACTAATCGTTAAAATCAGACCTTGGAGGGATTGAAACGCAGAAATAAACAAATGGAAAGAGGAACATAAATTTGTTAAAATCAGACCTTGGAGGGATTGAAACGTCGTAGTCCAACCATCAGAGAATATGTGTAGTTTGCGTTAAAATCAGACCTTGGAGGGATTGAAACGTCGATAATTTCATACACACCGTCCCTGAATAATTAGTTAAAATCAGACCTTGGAGGGATTGAAACATTAT
>JAKRWB010000326.1 GCA_022353185.1 ANME-2 cluster archaeon
TGTATAAATGGATGTTTTAGTTTCATAACTGGAGAAACTAAATGAGTTGGGTGAAATGAGAGAAGGGCTGAATAGTAACTAGTAGTTTAAATAAATACATAGATGCAAACCCCAAACGCACCGCCGATGTCAAGGCCAAGGCAGCACAGTATTTCACGATTCTAAACCGAATTGAATATGTAATTGATCTGGATGCGAAATACAGTGAGCCAAGATTTTTGTTCTTCTGGCGCAAGTTCAACACACTATACAACATGATGCATCGTAGCGAGGACATAAAAGACCCTATTGAGGTTTATTTTGACGATCAGATTGGCATCATTGAAGTAGAGACTTATTCTCCGAAGGAAAAGAAAAAGAAATCCTTTACAATGGCGGATGGCACTGAACCTTACGGGCATCAGTTTGACATCCTCGCTATCATTGCAGCGCGTAATGAGCAAGAGGCTATAACTGGTTCGTTAATTCAGGATTTTGAAACCAAAATTAAAGACTTTTTTGACTATGTGCAAAATGCTAATGAAGGCGAGCGCTTAATTGTAAAAATTAATTCGCATGTATCAGAAGCAGAAATATATGACGATTTTGCTAAAATATATAGACGATACAAAGCGCTAAATCGTCAGAAAGTTGGGGATTATTTCTTCAAAGAATTTGACGATTTGGTAGATAAGTTGTGTGATGACTTTGAGAAATATCTGTTGGAATAAATTGAAATTTGAAAATGCCAGCCCGATAGCAGCTAGGATTAGTAACCTGCCGAATCCCAATGATACTCCCTGCCGCCGGACCTGATGTACTTACATCTTCCGGATGTTCAGCAGCCTGGCCCACTGTCGGTCATCGTCTCAAAATGCTGCAAGGTCAGCCTCTTGCCTCGTATTGGGCTGGCTGCAACGGGATACGTGGCAGGTTATATGAACAGGATGGGGGTTTTGATGTTGCTGATTGCTGGTGGTGTGGGTGATGCAGTACAATAACAACCCTTCGTATAACTAACCCTGCCACTGCAGCCCTTTTGGGCGGCAGGGTGGCAGCCAGCCGTGTGGATTCATGTTGCCCGGGTCTGGAGCGTGGATAATGGAGAATCGGGTGTCCTCTGTGAATCTGATGCCTATGCCCGTTCATCAGCAATCACGGAGTTCAGGCGGCTGTGGATGGGCGGCGGCTAATATGAATGACAACCTTTTTTATTATAGAGTTGAATTCCTTTTCCGTGGATAAAAATCAATTATTTGAAAATTTAAAAAAGAATCCCAAGAATATTCGATTTGAAAAATTATGTAAAACTGCAGAAGAACTTGGCTTTATATTCAGAGGTGGAAAAGGAAGTCATAGGATTTATATTAGAGCAGGAATTAATGAAATGCTAAATTTTCAGAATGTAGGTGGCAAAGCAAAGCCTTATCAGGTAAAACAATTTATCAAGATTATAGAAAAATACAATCTTATGGAAGAAGATGATAGTGATGCATAAATATGCAATAGAGATTTTTTATAGTGAAGAAGACGAAGGATTTATTGCTTTAGTTCCAGAACTTCCTGGATGTTCAGCTTTTGGAAGAAATGACGAAGAAGCTCTTGAAGAAGTAAAGATCGCAATGGACCTATGGCTTGAAATTGCACTAAAAGAAGGTAGAAAAATACCTCAGCCTTATGGAAAAGAAATCCTTAAAAATCTTTTTGAAAAACAATCTTTGTCTTCCGCAGTTTAAACAGGTCTAGCTGAACAATGTTTAATGCACTACTCCCTTATTGTCGATTCTTGCACCTCAATTAGCCGCACCTCATCCTGCACTGGTGCCTGCACCCACTCCTTACTTTAGATCCTGAGATTCAGGGTTTTGAGGGCTACAAAAATTTAAATAATATAAAAACGCATGCAGTATAGTTGAGTGAGAATTTATAGTTAAGAAATTCGTAGCCCATATATGGGCTACAAAAATCCAAGTGTAATCAAGCACGGTCGGCTAATTTTGAGTGGGTGTAGCCTATGAAAACCATAATGTCAGG
>JAKRWB010000327.1 GCA_022353185.1 ANME-2 cluster archaeon
ATAGCACCGCAAAGTTCGCAAAGTACGCGAAGAATCAAATTGTTTGGCTATGATACCCACTCAATGTTGGGGAGATCCATTTTCTTTTACCTCTTCGCGAGAGTACACCGCCACCAACCACCCAATCCGCACCCGTTTAATTCACTTAATCCACACTTTCGCACCGGGCACATTACTGGAGCTACTACTCCTGCCGCACCTTCCTATGCTGCTGTTTCTTCAACCAAACTGGCGGCGCATCACTTAATACGTAGAAACCGCCTACATGTGGTTCTGAACACAGGCTGCGGGGCTGGTGCGGGGTGCGAACTGGAAGCGAGCACGAAAGCCGCGCCCCATCTGCCCGTTTTCGCTGCGCTGAGCCCGCTGCCTCATCATTGTACATGCGGTTGCATTGTCCCTGCACTTGCCCGGACGCCCCTCCTGCTTAACCTCACAGCCTGCGCCCGGGTGATCTGCATGCTGGCGGCGGCCTCGGGTAGTGGTGGGTGCAGTGGGGCGCCGTCATGGCTGTTAAAATATATAATTTATGAAATATTACTCCGCAAAGAACGCAAAGTTGAAGCAACATTGTCTTTTCGATCTTTGCGCCCTTTGCGGTGAAATAAAAAGAAAACAAACTTTTAATCCGTGTAAATCCGCGTGAATCCGTGTCTTATGATGGTGATTCCATCTTCCATCTATTCTTATGCTCTCCCGCCGCCTGCCATCTGCACCTCCTGCACTCACCCGGCGGCGTTTGCTCTGGCGAACTCGATTCCACCCGGCGGCGCATCTCCATCAACACACACCTGCCGCATGTGTGCGGTCTGTGAAAACGTGAACCATTCAGACTGCGGTAAATGTCTAATGAAATTCTATAAAATCATGCGTAATTATTTTAGTCATTGTAAGCAGTAATCCATATATTCTCACACAGCCTACAGAAGCAATGTTTATTTAAATGTGAATTACATACAATTGATGGTGATAAGAATGGTTAAAGTAAAATCTACAAATAAGGGCATCTTTATACCTCATGATCTAATAGGTGTGCCAGTAGGGACTGAGTTTTCAATTCATGCAGGTAAATATTCCATTACGCTCGAACCTGAATGTCTCACAGAGAAGACAACTGGTTTAGTTAGAATTGGAAGGATAGACATAGATGAAGAAATTGGAAGAATGATCGAGTCAAAAGTGGTTGAATGAACCTTTACGAGTTTCAGGGTGCAGAAGGAATATACATTGATTCGACTATTTTTATCAGTCACCATAGTAGCGATGCAACAAATCGAAAACAATGTACGGATTTTCTTTGTGCTGTTGAAAAGGGTGATATAAATGCTGCTACGTCTTCTATTGTAACGGATGAAACTGTTTATATCCTGCTGAAATTCAAAGCAGCCGAGATACTGGACACAAACAAACATTATAAAATCTTAAAATCCTTACGTCATGATAGAAAAGTGTTCGATGAAGCGTGGGAAGTTGCACAAGAACACATAGATTATGTTGATGCGCTCAGGGCAAAGAATGTTCTCCAGATTATCACTCAAACTGCTGATCCGGTTACAGTGAAAGACCTTGCCAAAAAATATCAGCTTTTACCAAGAGATGCTTCCCACCTTGGCATAATGCAGAAGAATCTAATTAATAACATTGCCACCAACGATAGTGACTTTGAGCATATTGATAATATAAATGTCTGGAGACCCTGAATGCTCCAAACTATATTTATTATTAAACCATTGCATTCACCCCAAGGTTCCACTTTGCAAAAAGTTCTTGAAATTTCAAATTCTTTGAAAACTCAGACCTTCACGAAACAATTCAAGATAAATATCTGCCAGCCAATCAGCACTCTGCGTCCACCAGTCTTACATTCGCTGCCATTCTGCAATCGAACCAGTGGCGGTCGCTCTGAAGAACTCAATCCCCATCCGGCGGCGCATCTCCATCGACACACACCTATTGCCTGCGTGCGGTCTGAACACAGGCAGCGGGGCTGGGACATCTGAGTTGCGCCTCTGAAGGGCGGTACTGTGAATATGCGTTACAAGGTTGAGGATATGCCTGACGGGCTAACCCTGAATACTAAGAAATTACCTGTGGCGACCGGATGGACTACTATTGTTTCCACGGAGGCAGTATAAATGGTTGAGCTTGATAACCTGAGATTCAGGGTTTTGAGGGCTACAAAAATTTAAATAATAGAAAAACGCATGCAGTATAGTTGAGTGAGAATTTATAGTTAAGAAATTTGTAGCCTATATATGGGCTACAAAAATCCAAGTGTAATCAAGCACGGTCGGCTAATTTTGAGTGGGTGTAGCCTATGAAACCCATAATGTCAGGTTGATAAGGAACAGGAAAAGGCGTTTGTGAATGAGTTGATGGAGGCAAATGAATTGACAGGTGCTTCCAAAAAGCGGCTCATTAAGTTTTTGGGTAACAAGTATGACTGGGACAAGCATAGGGTCCAGTTCAGGCTGACCCGGGCGCTGATTGCCGAGCGGTATGCGGCATCGAGTCATTAATTAAGAGGGCAAATGCCCTCTTGTATTTTTTACTTTCACCCAATAAGGGACAATAATTGACCAATTGTGTCTTTTACGTCATCCTGTGTCATCCGACCATATTTTCTTATTGCATCAAAATTTTTCGGGATATTTTCCAGGCATTTCTTGGGGAAATCGTAATCATTCAGTTTTTCTCCAAGAAATTCTATTTCAAGTTCTGACCCACCATGTCCAGGGTCAATGAGTGCGATTATATCGGCATAGTCCTTGACAAGTTTTCCACGCTCCCAGTCTTCGTTATAACATTTGTTATGTCTTATCCGGTATGTCCTATCCCAGGCAGCTTTTAATTTCATAAGGAAAAGCAACGATCTTTTTGGAACAACTGCAAGAACTTCTCCCCTAATCTCTTTTATTGCAGTTTGTTCAATGGGTATGTTGAAATCAAAATCTGCCAGATTCCCTTGAAATTTAATTGGCTCCCGAGAAATAAAATCTATTATTATTTCTTTAATATTACTATCATCTATCTGTTTCGATACTGAATTGCTTTCACCCCACATTTCATATGTTCCGTACCCGCGGTCATTTTTTAGAGCATACTTTAGTGAATTTTTAGTTCGACTATTTGTCACCAGGTCTATATCCACTGAACCGTACCATGGATTATAAGCATCGACTGCCCAACCGCCGATCAAAACAGTTATCGGGTCTTCAGAGGTCTCACCATGATCCTTTACCCAGCTAAATATGAACCTAAGTTCTTCAAGAGACTGAGATATTATCCTGGGGGTTGGGTCAAAGTAGGGCATATTTTTCCACCATGGCCTTTGTAATATCCCGTGCACTGTAACCCAATCCAGCAAGGTCGAGAAGGGTCTGGGCTGGAGAGACGACCCTTATGTTTTCGATTTCCCTGGAATCATTGAACAGTTTTCTGTCGGGGACATAGATTCGTGCCCTGATGCCCTCTCCTTCCTCTTCTCCGAATGTCTGGATAAAGAAGTCAATCTCGTCTTTTTCAAGATACAGGTAGACAGAATCATGCCTGATGGCATATCCTGTATATAATCCTCCGGCAGTGTAAGCGGTAAATGCGAACCTGACCTTATGTTGCTTTAACATGTGGGATAATTCCGTGGCAGCTGTGTGGGCATTGTCGAAATTAATGGTAATTTCATTCTCAATCAGATTTTCAAAAGGCCTTTCCCAGGCAGCACCGTTTAAGAGTGCATCAATGTTTGAGATGGTGACATAGTTATCTTTCATTGTTACTATGTCCTGGTTTTTCAGGGTCTGGATGATGGTGTGTGCCCAGCCGTATGAGACATGCTCAAGTAAGGACAGCTGCCTGATGGATGTCATTTTTTCTTTTAATAACCGGGTAATGACTCGCCATGATTTTTCTGAGGTAATCTTTGCCTTTAGAAAACGAGGAAAATTCTCGTTTTTCACAAATAAATGGATATTTCGAGGAATTATAACAAGTTTAATCCCGACCGCTTTTGCTATATGTTCAACAGATTTCGGAATTGATTTACCTGCAATAACGAATGAATAATGTAAAATGCCTGATTCCTGTTTCTTCAGCAGTTCTTTTAATAAAGTCATCCTTGCAACGGCATCAAGATTTACCTTGGATTTTATTTGTGTCAAATATGTATTGTTTCCATCCTGAATGACCAATTCAACAATTAATGGACTTACTGCTTCTTTGATATCCGGTGCTTCAATAATACGGGCACTATCGCTAAGGTTTAATTTTGTGCTTATAAATTGAAATAGCACAGGGTCATCTTCCAATAAAATCATCTCTACTATCGGTATATACTGATATGTATATAAAGTTATCAGTGATATGTATCTGTTAATAGTGATACGTAGATAAAGGTATCAGTGATAACTTATTTTTGTAAATTGAACTGGCAGGGTCCAGTTCAGGTTGATCCGGGCGCTGTTGGCCGAGCGGTATGCGCAGAATCATTAGGGCGACACAATACCAAAATCCAGTTATACCGAGAATATATCAGATTCAGGTGCGACTATAAATCTGTGTAAATCAGTGAAA
>JAKRWB010000328.1 GCA_022353185.1 ANME-2 cluster archaeon
TTTATGGTGACATCCCACTTTGGTAAATTTTCCAATCTTTCGATTCTCTCTTCACAGATTTTCATAGCTTCTTTTGTTAATTTAACCCCTTTCTGGTAAACTTTATCGACAAGATGAACGGCGGGGTGCACACCATTCCATGTCATAGTTTCAGTCCATCCGATGACTTTATGAATGGAAGACAGGAGCGTGCCATTCCAATGCATCTCTAAAATCCCCCAACATCGTTCAATCGGGTTATATTTGCTGTGGTAAGGTGGATAATAAATCAGCCGGATTTTCAAACCAGTTTTATCAGCAAACTCAATCATCCTTTTAATGAATTGAGTTCTATGGCTGTTTATATGGGGTCCATTGTCCAGATTTATGATCAACTCTTTGATATGACTGTGACGTTCTTTATTTTCCTCCCAGCATAGTTCCAAACCATCTGCAATAAAATCACTGGTCTCATTTGAGGTTCCGAATACGATCGATATATGATTATTCGATGGTTCAAATACTCCAAAAGGAATCATTTTGACATCTGACTCCATATCATGATCTAAAGCTCCCTCAGGTTCTTTTTCTCTCGTTTTTCCACCTCTGGAAAACTCTCCGACGTTCACTTTAGCTTTTGTATCAATTGAAATCCTCAGTGCTTCCGGATTGTCATCTGCCTGACGATTGATTGTATCAACGTTTTCAAAAATCTCATCCGTTTCAGGAATCTTTTTGAGCGGTTTGGTCTTCTGAATCGTCGAATAGGAGCACAGAATTACTTCTGCACCCCCTTCTAAGAACGGAGCGTGCGACTTTTACCGCACTCCGCTCAAGCATTTCACAACCCGAACTTCGGGCGGCAATATGTGAAGAATGAAAGTCTTGTTTGAATCCACGGTGTACATTTTCTGACTCTATCCAGTCTATCGAGGAAATACTTCCTGTCGATAAATGGATTTTTATCAAGTTTTACCATGACATGACGGCGAATCTTTGTATCTGCAAAAAGAACAAGTTTTGCCGTTGCTGCCTTGAAGACCCAATTTCTGGTACCTTCAGTATACCAATATCGTCGTGCTATCCATTTATGTCCTTTTTGCGAATGTCTTCTCTTGGCCCATCTCCATAACATATTCCAGATGATACTATCTAACTTCTGGAACGTTTCCTTAGCCACAATGTGGCGATGGTAGTTTGCCCATCCAGTTATGACAGAGTTGAGAGCCTTTATCAGTTGTTCCTGAGTCCAAGCAGCCGCTTTATGAATAATCTTGCGAATCTTATCTGTTATTTTCTTGACTGACTCCTTTGATGGTTTTATCAACAAAGTGCCATCATATTTACGGAAAGACCAGCCAAGAAAATCAAAACCAACATTGATATGAGTAATCAATGTTTTAGCTTTGGAGAGTTCAAGACCACGTTCTGCAAGGAATACCCGAATTAGTTCACATATTTCCTCTGCCACCTCTCGACTTGGAGCGGTGACCAGGAAATCATCTGCATAGCGTATGAAGTGAACCTTCATATCCGGATATTGTTCATTCAGGATACTCTCAATTCCGTCCAGAGTCAAATTCGCCAAAATTGGCGAAATTAGGCCACCCTGTGGTGTGCCTTTATCTGTGTGGTACAGGTTCTGTTCGAAGACATAACTCGCTTTTAGGAACTGGGATAGAACCGATTGTTCTATCGGGATATTTTCCTTTAGCCATTCATGAGATATGTTGTCAAAGCATCCTTTAATATCTCCTTCCAGAATCCATGGGGCTGAGTTGGGATTATGAAGGCAGATAAATGCATATTGTGATGCATCCTGTGCACTTCGAGACAATCGAAACCCAAATGACCGATTATCAGCACTCGTTTCTGCCACTGGTTGAAGTGCCAGGGCATAGAGAGCCTGCATTGCACGGTCATACATGGTAGGTATGGAGAGAGGACGCTTTGTTTTCTTTCCAGGTTTAGGAATATATATCCGTTTTAATGGTTGCGCGATATATCTTTTACAAGTAATACTTAATGCTGCCCGCATCTTTTCATGTGGGCGAAGCCACCGTACACCATCAGTACCAGGGGTACGTGACCCCCGGTTCTGCGTGACTATTCTTACTGCAAGAAGTTTTGCAGAATGGGAATTTGTCAGCAGATATTGAAGTCGTTTTACAAGATTCCATTTTCCTTCGTGTGTTGCCTTTGCAATCCGGGTCTGTAGATTGTTAACGTAGGACCTTACTTTCTTCCAGTCAATGGAATTCCATTGACGTTTCAGGTCTCTGTCTGTACGGTTCTCGCTTTTCGGCGTCGTTGAATTTCGTACATTCACAATTATACCTCCTTTCTTTGCCGTGAAACACCACCAGCAAGTCAGCACCTTTTCAGGTCAGAGCAAATGTTGAGCTCTTATCCAGGTCATTACAACCCAGCTTTCGCTTTTTGCTGTCTCCTATTCCGTCTGCACCATCGTTCGTATATACACCTTATTGCAAGAGAAACATAAAAGTATCTTGTTGCCTACTCGAAAAGTAGGCCGAGAGGGAT
>JAKRWB010000329.1 GCA_022353185.1 ANME-2 cluster archaeon
GGCAGTCATGTGCAAGTTGCCATGAACCTGAATTTGGATTTGCAGACCCTGACTCAAGCCGTGCAGTTTCACAGGGAGCTATTCCTGAGAGATTCGGGAATCGTAATTCTCCAACAGCCGCATATGCAGCTTACAGTCCAGATTTCGAAAAGGTTGGTGGAGAGTACATCGGTGGCCAGTTCTGGGACGGAAGGGCAGCTAATCTGGTAGAACAGGCAAAAGGTCCATTCCTGAATCCGCTTGAGATGAATAATCCAAGTAAACTTGTGGTTATCCAGAAAATTAGAAATTCTGACTATGCTAAAATTTTCGAAGAAGAATATGGTCCGGATGCATTTGAAGATGTAGAAACTGCCTATAACAATGCGGCAGAAGCTATAGCAGCATATGAAAATTCACCCGAGGTCAATAGGTTCGATTCAAAGTATGATAAATTTCTAGCAGGGAACGTGAAATTAACTTCACAGGAACGAAAAGGGCTTAAATTGTTCAATGATCCAAAAAAAGGAAATTGTGCAGCATGTCATCCAAGCACTCCAGGACTTTATGCAGAAAAACCCCTGTTTACGGATTTTACATATGATAACCTGGGTGTGCCGAGCAATCTTGGAATGATAGGAGATTCGCCAGAATTGATGGATTGGTATCCGTTCTATTACCCGCCTATTGCACCCAACTTTAACCCAGATGGATTAGATTTCGTAGATTACGGACTGGGCGCGATAGTGAAGGAGAATGGGGAGATGGGGAAGATAAAAGTCCCAACCCTCAGGAACGTTGCGATAACGCAACCTTACATGCACAATGGAGTATTCACGAGCCTTAAGGAAGTTGTGCATTTCTACAATACCAGAGATGTAGAGGAGTGGCCAGCACCTGAAGTGGATATGAATGTAAACACAGACGAATTGGGGGACCTTGGACTAACTGATGAGGAAGTGCAAGCAATAGTCGCCTTCATGGAAACATTGACCGATGGTTATGTTGAACCTTAACAGTAAGAAAATGGTGTCCTGGTAAGTAGAATATGATTATGTGATTGCGTGTGATTTTACACACGCAATCCTTTTTTTTAACTGAAAGACGATTTTTGTAAGCACTTAATTCCGCCACATATTATTCCTTCAAAGTTTTGATAGTGACGAGATGTACTGTTACACTTAGCTTTCAAAGATCCACTAAAAACCAATAACAATCAGCCCAATTAGAGTAGTCCATATCAAAACATTAATCCGTCATTAACCGATTTACCTACTTTTCCATAAATTTCCCCAAATCCAGCAAAGAGAACAACCTGGCTTGTTTTGCATCCATCTCCTCAATCACCAAATCAACCTTGTCCCCCGTCTTTCCCTGCACAAGTTCAAGACGAATTTCCTCTAACTCTCCCACAAGCCTTCTAACCCAAACAGAGTTTGACAGATTGCAATTTTTTTTGAAGATAATGAAGCATCTTTCGCCCATAACTATCCAATTTTGTCAGGAAAAACCATTTGACAGTTTAAATTTTATCATCAAAAATTTTATATTGATACTTTGTGCCAGAAGTCTGGTGCATGTACTTTATCGTTATTCATACTCCATTTGACAAATACTGACATTGTCTTTGCGCCCTTTGCGTTCTTGGCGGTGGGTTTTATTCAGTCACCGCTAAGTGTGTGGTACATATAATATATTTTCCAACTCCATGCCTTCAGTATCCCCCATACCCTCATTGGCTGATTTCCCACATTCTCCCCACGAGGAAACTATTCCCTTCCCAAAAGCCACTTCCACAACGCTTTGTAAACAATCCTTGTCCCCTACACAACCTCTTCCCCCTCATACTCCCAGGTAATTACAAGCAAGTCGCCACACCCCAGTTCGTCCCCGGCCTTAACAAGAGCATTGACCTCTCGTTTCTCAATCCCCATCCTGTTAACAGTATAAGTAACCTGGATTAGCTGCCTAACCGTAATCCCGTCCCTGACAACAAAATCGACCTCCCTGTGCTGCTGGTCCTTCCAGTAGAATAGTTCAACAGTGGTTTTCAGGGACGCTCTCCGCAGCAACTCGACAGCAACCAGGTTTTCCATCAACCTTCCCCTGTCCTCAGAGAACTTGAAACCCGCAAAATTAACAAATCCAGTATCAATACAATAAATCTTTCTCGGATACTGCATCTGGTCCCTGACCTTATACGAAAATACCTTGAGGTCAAAGAACAAAAACGCCTCCTCCATGGTCGAAAAATACTTCTCAAAAGTAGGCACTGAAACCTTGACACCCATTGACCCGAGCGTCCTGGTAAGTTTTGAAAAACTTGCCAGCCTTCCGGAATTGGAACACAATAGATATGCCATATCCTCAACGACCTCGCCCCGCCTTTTGGCCTTTGGCATAATGTCCCGGCTTATGATGTCAGTGAACAATGTCTGGATCAGGTCTTCCTTCCCTGCTCCGGTAAGGACAGCCTCGGGAAATCCCCCGAACTCAATGTACTCCCTCAAATATTCTTTTACTACTGCAATATCCTCTTCGACAGGATATCCGGACTGCAGGGTAAAGCCTTTGAACAATAAAAATTCACCAAAGCTCAAGGGTTGGACAGTTGTGGTTAAATGCCTGCCAGTCAACAGATAACTTAACTCGGACCCGGTTAACCTTGAAGTTGAACCGGAAATAAATATCTTTATATGTCCTTTGAATTCATCATATATGCTTCTTACATATTTCTCCCAATCCCTGACCCTCTGGACCTCATCGAGGAATATGTATACCGTTTCGTACTTTTCAAGAAGCCTTCTGGCATGTACCAGTTCTATCAGGTCATTGAAATAATCCAGTGTAAGTGGGAGCAGTTTCCTGTTTTCGAAATTAACATATATAGTGGCTTCCTTTTCCAGCCCCTCCTCCAGGAGCGCCCGGATGGTCGAGAACATTAAATATGTCTTACCCGCCCTTCTTGGACCTATAATATCGTTTATATGGTCACTTTCGGTTTTTAAGGCTATTTTTCGTTCTATGGAGGGTGGTATTTCTTTTCTCCAGTATTCTTCGACCACTTGCCTTATTTTATCCTTCGAATTTTCCATAATATCATAAATATAACTTTACGATATTAAAAGTTATCGTAAATTTCATTTTTCGATTAGATGTCAAGTATAACTTTATATACTCAAGTAA
>JAKRWB010000330.1 GCA_022353185.1 ANME-2 cluster archaeon
AATCAGTGATGTTTTTATTAAAATATGTTACGAATTGTTTGAGAATGGATACTGTGCCCTAGTAAAAACTGGTCCCAAAGTTTTTCATAATCACCATTTTCAAGATATTTTACCTCTTTTTCCAATACACTTTCTGGTTTTTCACCTATACAACCAGAAAAAAGAATTGAAAAGCCAATTACACGTAAATAAAATGAAATTATCTTAAAATTTTTCATGTGTAACCCCGAATTATTTCACCCCTCAAACTTTAGCAATTTTGTATTATGTTATTTATAAAATATCACCTTGTTTATATGATTGTCGATTCAATAATTTGATAAAATAAAAACCATGGATGTATAAAAGTAGACAATTCTCAATCGTAGGTATACTATGTACCACCCTGTATTCTTCCCATGTCCCCCATAACAAAACCTATTTCCCATAACATCCTTATCACCCCCATACAGCGGAGACCCACACATGAAGATCCAAAAACCCAGAGGAACCAGGGACTTCCTCCCAGAAGAGAACCTAAAGCGAAGATTCATCGAAACCAAACTCCGCCAAACCGCCAAACGATGGGGCTACAACGAAATAAAGACCCCCACCTTCGAGCACATCGAACTCTTCACCGTCAAATCAGGCGAAGGCATCCTGGGTGAGATTTACAATTTCAAGGACAAAGGCGACCGGGAGATGGCCCTTCGTCCCGAACTTACAGCCCCGGTGGTTAGGATGTACGTCAACGAACTCCAGCGCGCACCAAAGCCCGTCAAACTCTACTACTTCGACAACTGTTTCAGGTACGAACGACCCCAAAAGGGACGGTTCAGGGAATTCTGGCAATTCGGCGCCGAGCTTATAGGCAGTCCCAGGCCAGAAGCCGAAGCCGAGGTCATAGCCCTGGCCTGCCGCATGCTTGAAGATGCAGGCGCGGACGGTGAACTCAATGTGGGACACCTTGGCGTAATCAGGACACTGTTCACAGGACTGGATGCCGCAATCCAGGGCCAGATAATGCGGCTCGTTGACAAAAAGGACGACAAGGGCCTGGAGGATTACCTGGAAGAAATAGATGCCGATATCCAGATGCGGGAAAAACTCTTCGAACTAATCGGACTGACCGGCAGCGATGCCGTAGATGAGGCAAAACGGCTGCTGGGCGACATCGAAGAACTGGAAACCTTCCAGGCAATACTGGACCTGCTTGACATCCACGGCCTGGACTATACCGTCAATTTCGGCATCGCCAGGGGCCTGGACTATTACACAGGCATGGTCTTTGAGATTTACAGCAGCGGCCTGGGAGCACAGAACCAGGTCTGCGGCGGCGGGTCATACCGGCTGGCACACCTGTTCGGCGGCAAGGACATTGAATCCACCGGGTTCGCACTCGGGTTTGACAGGGTCATGGAAGTGTGTACCGCGCAGCTTCCTGAAGAGAGCAGGGTTGTCGTGGTCTGTTTTGATGAGACCCGCAAAGAAGGTATGCGTATTGCCCAAACCCTGCGTGAACACATGATAGTTGATGTTGACGTCATGGGCAGGAGTTTTGGGGCCCAGTTAAAATTTGCCAATAACGTGAATGCAAAGTGGGCCGTGATAATTGGCGAAGACGAAGTGGTACAGGGCAAGGTGGCCCTGAAAGATATGGAATCAGGAGAACAGGAAATACTGGACCCTGATGAACTGGTCAAGCGGCTTACTTCATGAAAATGCAAACCAATTGAACAATATTACTGTATCAGATCCAGTGACAGCGCACCGTTATGTACCGCAGTTGCTACCAGCACACCTTCCAGCCCCACATCTTTCAGTAGACTGATATCATCCTTGTCCTTGACACCGCCGCCAAGCAGTATGTTATGGTCGCTGTGGTCCACAATCTGCTCTAAGAACTCAGTGTTGATACCGCTGGATGTACCCACCTTGCTCAGTTCCAGTATTATCAGGTCGTTGATGTCATAACTGTTCAACATCTGTATTAGTTCGATAGGTGGCAACTTAAATGCCGGTTCAGGAGTCAATATCTGGCCCCCCTTGATATCGATGCTTATGTTAATAGACCTGGGATAAAAACCCGTAGCACTTTCAAGCAGGTCATGAGTAGCGGTTTCCGTGCCAATAACTATGGAATCAGCCAACTCATGGCCCAGATGCACATCATCAATAGAAGATGCACCAAGGTCAAGCATGGTCTTGCTTTTCCAGCCAATCTGTTTTACGACCTCGTCATTGTTTCCGCGGTTCTCCAGCCGGTTCAGGTCAGCTATATAGACCTCACTGGGCACCAGTTCATGTACAATTTCAAGTGGGTCTGAAGTCTTACAGACTTTGCTAAAATTGTGGATGGGACCGTACTTTTCCCGTTCTCCCTTAACGGCATGTACGACCTGCCCGTCCAGGATATCAAGTACAAATATTACGCGAAACATGAATTTAGATTAAAATTATTTATTGGATATTTATAATGCCGATACTCACTGCCATTAAGGTTTTTTGTAATATATAAAGTATAACGTAATGAATATGAGGTGTTCAATATAGCAACATATATATTACGATAGCGCAGTAACACATTCCAAAGGACATAGAGGTTAGAGGTAATTGAACATGAAACTACTGGTAAGTCCCATCAATACAGAAGAGGCAAAAGCTGCAGCTAACGGAGGGGCAGATATCATCGATGTCAAGAACCCAAAAGAAGGTAGTCTGGGCGCTAACTTCCCCTGGGTTATAAGGTCTGTGAGGGAAGCCGTGAACCCAATACTACCAATAAGTGCTACCATAGGAGATATGAATTACAAACCCGGTACTGCATCCCTTGCAGCCCTTGGTGCTGCCGTGGCCGGTGCTGAATACATTAAAGTGGGATTATTCGACATCCAGACAAGGGAACAGGCCCTTGATGTAGCCGAGAATGTTGTAAGGTCAGTAAAGGACTATGACCCGACAAAGAAAGTGGTCATTTCCGGCTATGCTGATTATAAACGTATCAATTCCATTCCGGTTAGTGAATTGCCTTCTGTCTGTGCTGAGTGCGGAGCAGATGTTGTTATGATGGATACAGGCATCAAGGACGGCCGTTCTGCTTTTGAATTCATGACCAATGAGGAACTCTCCAGTTTCGTGAACTCGGCCAGGGACCTGGGACTGTTAACCGCAATCGCAGGTACCATCAAATTCGAAGATATAGATAACTTAAACCAGATCGACCCAGATATTATCGGCATCAGGGGATGCGTGTGTGGAGGCGACCGCAATTCATCTATCCAGCAGAGCCTGGTAGAAGAACTAAAGTCTTTAATGGCGTAAAAAATCTGGCTGTTCAAACTATTAATTATTTCAGGACTGTATGCCCAGTTCCACAAGCAGGGACTCGGGTACAAGTCCTTCTTTTGTAAACCCTGCCGCATCGTAATATTCATCCAGCATAGCATCCAGTTGTGCACCTGTAACGGGCTGTTCCCCCTGTGTAGTCACCCGTGCGGGCAGGGTATCATGTCTCCTGTCAAAACCTTCCCTGTTATTGAAAGCCCGTGTTATTACGGCCACCCGCCTGCCTGCCTCGTCGAACTCATGGCGGTCCATGTCAAATCCGGTAGCTGCCAAATAGAGGTCATGGAGGTCATCCAGCCCGGCTGCATAGGTGATAAACTTGCACACGCCTACTGAATCATAAATGGCGTTGCGCTGCTGACCGTCCCAGACCATCTCGCCTTTACCGGTCGTGACCATGGGGTCCAGCCGTCCGCCCCTGCCCAGCACTTCTTTCCCATAGGTCCAGGGACGCAAATGACAGGCGCCCCGGTCTGATACTGCATATGCAAGGGCCTGCCCTTTAGCCGTCTGGGGCAGGTATGCAGGTATTTCCAGCCCTTTGACATTCATGGCAAAATCCACTGAACCCTGCCCGATATCCAGAGCAGCATCCCTGGTGCCATTTGAGGCAAAGGCCAGTGCGCCCTCACCCTTCCCCATCATATGTATAGCCTCTATCAGCGCATCGCTATTCCCGAATGTCAACTCCAACCCGCCAGTATCCTCTTTATTGATAAGGCCCCGTTCATAGCATTCCATCAGGAAGGATATGGTACTGCCAGTACTCATGCTGTCAAGCCCGTATTTGTCGCACAGGTGTTCGGCGGCCGTGACCACTGCCGGGTCATCGATGCCGCAGTTGGAACCCAGCAGCGTGATTGATTCGAATTCCGGACCGTCATGTGTCAGCCCGCGATATTTTCCCTCCTGCACCACTGCCAGGTGGCTGCACTGTATGGCACAGCCCGGGCAGGGGCGGCGCCGGTTTCCGCCGTCCCACAATTTGTCCTTGATGGCGAACCCATCCAGCTTTTCACATAGACCATCATCCCGTCCGGTCGTATAATTACGAGTACTCCAGCCCCCGGTCTCGTTCACAACCTCTACCAGTTCAGCCGTACCCATCATCCTGAGATTCTCCACACCGCTGCTATTCCTGACTTTCTCATTTATCCTCTGCCGAATCGACCTGAAATTGGCAGGGTCAGCAGGTTCATATTTCCCGTGCCCGGAGACCACCACGGCTTTCAGGTGCTTGCTGCCCATGACCGCACCCAATCCCCCGCGGGCAGCAGTGCGGTTTTCGGCAAATACGCCAGCCAGTTTTACCATGCGCTCCCCTGCCGGTCCGATGGTCAGCACCCGTGCCTCCCGGTCAGTGGAATGGCGTTCTTTCAATTCTGTCTGGATTGCAAAAGTGTCCATACCCCACAGGTCGGTGGCATCCAGTATCTCCACCCTGTCATCAATGATATTGACATACACGGGCGACTGCGACCTGCCCTTGATGAGCAGGCCCATGTACCCGGCATACCGCAGTTCTGTGCCCCACCAGCCGTTACAGTGGCTGTCGTTCCAGGTGCCGGTGAGCGGGCTTTTGGCACACACCGCAAAGTTGACGCAGTTGGTCACGGGGGCGCCGGTCAGGAGACCGTTCATGATGGCAAGCAGGTTGTCGGGTGAGAGGGGTTCGCATCCGGGCGGGTTCTCGTTGTAGAGGTAGTGGGCTGCCAGGCCTTTGCCGCCCATGAACTTGCGAAGTATGGGCTGGGGGATGGGTTTAGTATATAAACCTTTTTTATTCAGATCGATGTATAGTAGATTAGATCGGGTAGTCGTCTCTATTTTCATATTTGCGGACAAGGGGGTTTTTATTCAACTGACCTATAATCGTTTATCATCTGAAAAAGAAAAAATTCGTTTTTTAGTTCGTAACTTTCAACAGATGTTATATAGTTATTTCCAAGGGTCCAAGGATATATTCAGCCTTATTTACAATCGAATGCGTAATAGAGCCTGCGAACACAAGCCCAACAAATTCACCCTCTTTATCCACAG
>JAKRWB010000331.1 GCA_022353185.1 ANME-2 cluster archaeon
TGTTATTCCCTGCTCACCATTGCCTTTAATGCAACCCTGAACATTCCGAATAACTTCTTTCCTTTTGCCTTTGCCAGCAACTTACCAATCAGAATCGACGGATGGTCGATATCCCCATACGTATTGATAAGCTCCAACACCTCAGGCTCGCCAAAGAACCGTATGAGTTCATTAAAATCCTCATCACCCAACCGCCCGAATACCTTATGAATTCGCATCCCCACAGCCAGCTCGCGTCCCACAGCCTCGCGCCACCGCCTGTCGTACTCCATCAGCGCCCCTGCTGACGTATCACCAGACAACGCCGCCTTTGCGGCAACCTCGCCCGCTATCTTAGCACACAGGGCACCCATATACACACCGCCGCCCGAGGTGGGCTTCACCTGACCTGCCGCATCCCCTGTGATAAGCACACCATCGCCCGCCGTGCATGACTGCGGTCCCAGTGGAATGCACCCCACCAGCATATCCGAACATCCCCTGGCAGCACGCTCCTTCATCCTTGGATTGCTGTCCAGGAACTGCATCAGATGCTCATAAGCGCTCAACTGTGTCCTTGCCGGGTCGATACACAGCCCTACGCGTGCCGTATTATCATTCACAGGCACCACCCATGCAAAGAACCCTGGCACCTCACTGCCCACGAACACCTCTACATGGTCAGTATCTGCCACATCATAAGCCGTTTCTATCTGCACCCCGGAAAGCAACTTACGCACCTGGCCCAGGCCGCTCCACCTTGCGATACTCCCCTGTACACCGTCAGCCCCGATAACCACTCCTGTCTTGATGCGCATCTTCCTGCCGCCGCTTATGACCTCAAGCACCTTCTTACCTTCAGCATCACCCAACCCCACTGCCTTCGTCCCAATCAAGACTTCAGCACCCGCTGCGGCAGCCTGGGCCAGCAAATGCCGGTCGAACATCTTGCGGTCCACCACATACGCCCTGACCTTTTCGCCGCCTATGGAAATGCTGCTGCCGTCAGGTGCGAATATATGTGCCCCAGTAACCTCCTGGTACACCCAGGGGCCGGGCTTAATCCCACATACATCCAGGGTCTTGCTGCTCACCAGACCTGTACATTGTACAGGTGAGCCCGCCGCCCGGTGTTCTTCAATCAGCAGTGTCCTCGCACCCCCCATCGCAGCATACCTGGCAGACATGGTTCCGGCAGGCCCTCCACCCACCACCACAACATCGTATGAAAAATCAGTCAAAGGATATCTCACCGTTCCTGTTAATAAAGACAACAAAAGGCCGCTTTACCCTCCTGTGCTCTATCACACCAGGGATGTTCTCATGAATCTGGGTGATGATATCCAGGGTATTTTCATGTATCTTTATTCCTGCCCCGTCGGCCTCATTGAATATAATGCGGGGAATAGCCATAACATCAGTATCCTGCTCGATGGTAATGGATACCAGTGCCTGGAGCTGCTCCCATTCCACCAGGGTAGCCCTTGCCTTATCTATATTCTGGTGCGCCCGTTTTTCAATCACACTAACATTGACCCGGCTGGTATTCAGCATCTTAGCGATGCGGTCCTGGGTATAACCCTGCATACGAAGCTCCACCACCCGTTTTTGCCGCTCTGTCAAAAATGAATCCTTGTTAGGCATTGACAGTACTATCTATCTTTTCAAAGTAATAACTTTGGTAGTGGCCATTGAGAGTAATTCGCCTGAAGTGTTGAACTGAAGAAAGAAAGACACACCAAACACGACAATTAAAATACAACAGATATAAAAACACGACAAAAATTAAAACAATAAAAGAAAAACGGGGCGAATGCCGCCCCTTCAATAACATTACTGCGGTTTATCGTATAGCTTGGTCTTGGTCTTCAGACTACCGTCTTTCATGTGAGGCTGCCTGTACACTGAGTCATTACCCTTTTCAATCTCTCTGGCATCTATGGCCAGCTGGGCTGCTGCTCTCATCATTTCGTGGCCGGTCGCTGTTGTCAAGGTAACCTGCTCGATGTCTTTCATCATGAAACAGGCAGGGAAGTTAATCTCAGCTACCTTGTCAGCCATATGCAGGGCTGCCAGTGCCTTGGCCTTGGCATACGGATTGTTGAATCCTGCACTCTCCACTGCTTTTTGTGCAGTTACCAGGAGATGGGGCAGTTCAAGGTCCTTGCCTGACTTACCTGCATCTGCCTGTGAAATGACAGCATCAAATGCTTCCTGTATCAGCCTGACCACACCACATGTGGACAGTACCTTCATGACATCGCTGTTGAAACTGGCCATCTCCACACAGTCCAGGAACTCTGTCTTGGCACCGATGAGTGGGTCCACTTTCATCATGATATATCCGAAACCTGCATCTTCCAGGGCCTGGCGGTCATCCTTCTTAGTAGGACCATCAGATATTACAATGACAGGTTTGTCATTCCATATCTCCCGTGCAGCAGTGGGACCTGGTGCTGATGAGTTAGGGCTGATCATGACATAGAAATCAGCTTCATATTCCTTGAAGTGTTTCGTATGTGCGGCCTCTTCCTTTCCCATTTTGGCTCCCGTACCAAAACTCCGAATCTCAATTCCCTGTCTTGCTGCAATCTCATCAAGAATGAGATCGACTACCTGGGACATCCCCAAGTTTCCCAATTTAATAAATCCTATTTTAGCCATATGGATCACAAAAATGAAATTGGATGATGTACTTATATGTGTTTTGGAATTGTTCGGAAAAAATCATGTAATAGCGGCATAATTATAATTATTAATAATGCTCATCCACTTACCTCATAATTTATAATATATTACAACATATAAATAATTGGGAGTTAATAAAGGGGGTCGTGTCCCCGACTTACTGAACCGGCACTCTAAACGTTAATAATTCTTTCAATGTCCAAATATGGTCTGTAAGTTTCTGAGCCACAGCTGGTGTCCTTTGCAACCATCTTTTGTTCCCGCAATTGACTTTTAATCGTAGTGATTTATGCGGTTTAACAAAATTATACCATGCCTGGAAGAGGTCTATTGCTCTTGAATGCATCATGGCATCTTTACTATAATTCATTCCTTGACGTATAAATCCCGCTAAAGAGTTTCGGATAGTAAGATTGATTCGCTCTATATATGATGTGTTAATACATCCACCTGAATCTGCCCCAAAAAGCCT
>JAKRWB010000332.1 GCA_022353185.1 ANME-2 cluster archaeon
CGCTCCAGTATCCATCCAGCAAAGAATAACCCATCGCACCCTGACGGATATACTCATTGTTCACATCCGTGATCTCAAGTTCACCGCGCCCCGAGGGTTTGAGTGTCTTTATAATATCGAACACGCCGTTGTTATAGATATATAACCCTGTTACAGCGTAATCCGACTTTGGAACATCAGGCTTCTCCTCGATGCATCGAACACGGCCACTGGTCTTGTCCACTTCGGCGACACCGAAACGTGCTGCATCGGGTACTGACTTCAGGAAGATGTGGGCGCCGGATATGAAGGATTGTATGGTGTCCTTCACATTGTCCTGGAAGATGTTATCTCCGAGGATCACGGCTACATCGTCGTCGTCTGCAAAATCCTCTGCAAGGGCGAGGGCCTGGGCGATGCCACCTGCCTCGTCCTGGATCTCGTAGGTGAAGCGGGCGCCAAAATCTGCGCCTGAGCCGAGAAGTTCGAGGAAATGGCCTGCATGGCCGCGGCCTGAGACTATCATGATATCCTTTATGCCTGCGTTCATGAGGGTGTGGAGAGGATAGTAGATCATGGGACGATCATAGACAGGAAGAAGATGCTTGTTTGTAACCTTAGTAAGGGGGTAGAGACGGGAACCAGTGCCGCCAGCGAGGATAATGCCTTTCATGTTTTTTTCTCCTTTAGATAATCTGTCAGTGCATCCTTCCAGTGACGCATTGGATTGGTTTTTGTATTTACAAGGATAGAATATTTTGGGCGTTTTGCCTTCCGAATAAACTCTTCGCTACTACACGGAACTGTATTTGGGATGGCTGCACTGGCAAACTCATACCATGAGCAGACACCT
Source organism: ANME-2 cluster archaeon (assembly GCA_022353185.1). GTDB lineage: Archaea > Halobacteriota > Methanosarcinia > Methanosarcinales > Methanocomedenaceae > Methanocomedens_B. The sequence continues at coordinate 833 of JAKRWB010000332.1, forward strand.
TCGTTGGTTATATGGTAGATTCCAGGATCAAGATCAATAAGCTCTTTGGTCTTTCTGGCTAGGTCGGCAGCATATGTGGGCTTGCCGAACTGGTCATTCACTACATTCACTGTATCCATCTTTTCTGATAATGCCAGCATGGTTTCAATGAAATTCTTACCATTTTTTCCGAACAGCCATGAAGTTCTTATTATACAGTAATCGTCCATATTGTCCTGTATGTTTTTCTCACCCAGAAGTTTCGATACACCATAAGCATTAATGGGATTTGGAATATCTGACTCAACATATTCCTGCTTCTTGCCGTCAAAAATATAATCTGTACTGTAATGCACCAGTTTTGCCCCCATCTTATGACAGGCCTTTGCTATATTGGCAAGAGCCTCACCATTCACTTTAAGAGAGAGACCTGCATTATCCTCGCACCCGTCCACATCAGTATAAGCAGCAGCATTTATCACCACATCAGGCTGTACTGCTTCCACTGTTTCCATTACCATATTCTCATCGGTAATATCAAGTAAATTATCTCCGACAACATCAAAAAGTTCAGCACCTGGAAAAACCTTCTGAAGGTCATGACCCAGCATTCCTAAAGCACCGATTATCATTACTTTAATGGCTTCCACCACCTTTTATTTTCCATATACCATGAGACCGTGTTCCTGAGCGCGTCATCAAAATCATACTCAGGTTTCCAACCCATTCTTTTCAATTTACCATAATCAAGCGAATATCTCATATCGTGCCCCTTCCTATCTTCCACATACCGTATCATGGACTCATCACGTCCCATCATCTCAAGTATCCTGTGCGTAATGTCCATATTGGTCAGCTCATTACCGCCCCCGATGTTGTAGATCTCACCGTTTTGTCCATGATTGAACACAAAATCGATGCCAGAGCAGTGGTCCTCCACATAGATCCAGTCCCTCACGTTAAGTCCTGTGCCGTACACCGGGACCTGCTTACCTTCTATCAGGTTGGTGATGAACAGGGAGATCAGTTTTTCGGGATACTGGTATGGTCCGAAATTATTGGTACACCTAGTTACGACCACAGGCAGGCCATAGGTTGTCTTATAGGACAGTGCCAACAGATCTGAACCCGCCTTGCTGGATGAATAGGGACTTGAGGGCTCCAGTGGATCTTCTTCAGTAAATGACCCTACATCAATGCTGCCGTACACCTCATCAGTAGATATATGGATGAACCTGGAAATATCAGATCCCAGTGCGCAGTTCAGCAGTGTATTTGTTCCCACTAAATTGGTGGTGACAAATACCGAACTATCCTCGATGGAGCGATCCACATGGCTCTCGGCTGCAAAATGCACAACAGCATCTGCACCTTCCATGGCCCGCTTCACCGTGTCCGGATCGCAGATATCGCCTTTGATAAAAGTGTAGCCTGGATTTGAGATGCCACGCAGGTTTTCAGGGTTTCCCGCATACGTGAGCTTGTCAAGATTGGTGATCTCCATGTCCGGATATCTGTTGAACATCATCCGGATATAGTTACTACCAATAAACCCGGCCCCGCCTGTTACAAGGATTTTCATAATCTACCCGTGCTTTAAGCTGGGGTCCAGCCCCCAGTCGTATGGTATCTCTTTGGTATCTGGCGGCAGCCTGTATTCATCAGGCTCCTGGTAATTATAGGGAAGCGTAGGGACGCT
>JAKRWB010000333.1 GCA_022353185.1 ANME-2 cluster archaeon
AGAACCCGATCGACCAGCTCGTCTATAAACTCTACGACCTGACCCCCGAAGAGACACAGATTGTCGAGGGGTTCAATGATGGGAAATGAGTCGATCTGCCAAAAAAGGATAATCGAAATTGAATGAAAATGTAGTATGCAACAATTAGATGAATGTTGCATATATAATGTAAGAATTGTCAATAATCTGAAAAGTCGTAAATGTAGTAATGAAGGGAGATCCGGCAATGATAGAAAAAATAAAATTTGAGAAATTTACCGCATTCGAAAAACTGGAGGTTAACTTTTCGCCAGGCATCAACATATTCGTTGGCGAAAATGGCACCGGCAAAACCCATATCCTAAAGGCTATTTATTCAGCATGTGACATTACCAAGAGCAAGAAAAGTTTTGCCGAAAAGATAACAAAGGTTTTCCTCCCATCAGGGGAACAAACAGGTCGCTTGGCAAAACGTTCCGCTGGAAGCATCCAAGGCTATGTCGAAGTACAGCGTCGTATAGAAAAAGCAGACAAATCGATCAATATCCGCCTCTCGTTATCCAATCATGCGAAGTCTTTTGAAAATGCCACCGTTTCCGGTGCACATAAGCAATGGATAGAAAAACCCTTGGAGTCAGTTTATATTCCGGTGAAAGACATGATGGCGAACGCACCCGGTTTTCGTTCGCTTTACAGTCTACGCAACATTCACTTTGAAGAGGTCTATGCTGACATCATTGATCGAGTATTGCTTGGATCTCTCAAAGGACCAACCGATAGTAAAAGAAAAAAACTGTTAGAGATTTTGCAACAATCGATGGATGGTAAAGTTCTCAGCAAGAACGAAGAGTTTTTCTTGAAAAGCAAACAGGGGGATCTTGAATTTACTTTACTGGCTGAGGGCATTCGAAAACTGGCTCTTTTGTGGGTGCTCATCCAAAATGGCACACTGCTAAATGGCTCAATACTTTTCTGGGACGAACCCGAAACCAACCTAAACCCACGTCTGATGAAGACTATTGTGGAGATTCTTATCGAGCTACAGCGCATGGGAGTCCAAATCTTCCTTACGACCCATGACTATGTGATTTTAAAAGAGTTTGATCTTCAAATAGATGAGCGCGATGAAATAATATTTCACAGTTTGTATCGTGATAAAGAAAGCACTGAAATCTGCGTGACATCAACTGCAAACTATCTGGATATTTCGCCCAATGCCATTGATGATACCTTCGGTGATCTGGTTGAGCGTGAGATTCAGAAGTCCATGGGAGATAAAAGGCAATGATTCTAGAAGAAGGAACACTGCAATTTGATTTTTCCGATGCGCTGACCGGATTTAAGTTTGATGAACCGGATAAGACCAGTCCCAATTTCCACGGATTATCTCACTGCATGAAGGCAGTGGACTTTGTCGTGGAACTGGACGACTGCTATCTTTTTATTGAAATAAAAGATTACCGCGATTCCTCTAGATTTTCCGACAACGGTGAATTTAATGATCTTGTCAAAATTCTTTTCACCAAGTTTAGGGACTCCTTCATTTATCGTTGGGCAGAAGAAAAAACAGACAAGCCGATTAAGTACCTTTGTCTGATTGAGCTGGAGAACCCGCTGATTTCTCGTTTGATGACAGAACTTAAGCGGATGCTGCCGCAAACAACTCCCAATGCCCGATGGCGCAAGCCAGTTGCTGTCGCCTGTATCATTGCAAATGTTGATAGCTGGAACGCATCATTTCCAGATTGGCAAATTTCCCGGATATAATAAGGCAGTGCAAAATGCAGCTGTTGGAATTACATTAAGAAACAAACGTGAACACAAAGTAAAGGGCGGCCGGAATATTGTCGAAATTGTCACCTGCCCCTCAATCATATCAAATCTACTCTCCGCACCTTGAACGAACCGCATTAGAATGCTGTTAATTGGGTGCATGCGCGCAAACAGAATAAACAAAATCCTTGCAAACTCGAATCTGTGTAAATCAACGTCTGAAACCTATTGCAACTGCGCCACTCATCACCCAAGCAAATATAGCACGCAGAGGCTTTTTTATAGGTTGATTAACACTTTCATCCGACTTGGCTTTGACATATATACAAAAAAAAACAATTATGTTTTAAGAAATACTAAAGAGAACCCGATCGACCAGCTCGTCTATAAACTCTACGACCTGACCCCCGAAGAGACACAGATTGTCGAGGGGTTCAATGA
>JAKRWB010000334.1 GCA_022353185.1 ANME-2 cluster archaeon
CTGAAGGAGGATAGCCATGCCCCATCTCCTTGATATCGATTACCGGGACGGGCACATTATCCTCTGGATCATGCACGCAAGCAGGTGCACTCCCCATAGGGTGAGGTACTATCCCCGCATCTACCTGGAATGTCCCATCCAAAACCGGCATCTCATCTCCACCCTGCCCCAGGTACGGCAGGTAAAGGTCGAACAGAAGATAACATCCCTGAGTCAGGAGCCGCAGGATGTGCTTGCCATATCCCTGAATGACTGGAGCGGAGTATTTGGCCTGGCCGACATGCTGGAGCAGCGGGGCTGGAAAGCGTATAACGTGGACCTGCCGCCCCCACGACAGTTCCTGCTTGAGCGGGGCCTGTTCCCCATGGCACGGCTGGACCAGCACCTGCACCTTGACGACGACCAGCAGAGGAACTGCTGCGTTCGGACCGGGGTGCCCTGATACTGGAACCCAGGGTGGGCATATACGAAAATACGGGATCGGACTTCGAAGACAGAAACACAGGAAATAAGCTCATGCCTAAAACTCATATTCCTTGAGCCTTGAGATTCCTCTCGTTACTTTAAGTTTCACCTTCTCAGCAGTATCTCTGAAAAACTTAACAACTTTCTATATTTTCATTTATTTCCCATTCCACAAGCTGTCCAATTCAATTTCCCATCATTTTAGACCACATTCATAAATTTAGCACAATCTTTAAATATATTGGATATCCAATGAAAAAAGTAGAGATACAACCACAAAATCATCTAGAAATAGAAGGCATCGAAGGATTTTTCATCCGCAAAGTAACAAAATTCGGAAACAGTGCCAAAGTTGACTGCCCTAAGGAGTATCTTGGCCATACAGTTTACTTGGTGATAGTATGACAATTGCTCTCGCTAGAGCTTTTAGAACTCTTAAGACATTGGACACATTCATCGATCGTTCTTTGAACCTAAAACCAAAAGGAAAATTTCTATCTGGATTTCATTATGAGCGAGAAATTCTAAAAGCTTCTGTTGCAAACACTTACGTGGAAACCGTTGGAAATCGTGCTGATTCACTCCATTTGGCAATAAAAAAAGTACCAATATCAAACATTTACTGGGAATACCTGAAAACTGTAGAAATATTGGGGGCACGATTTGGACTAAATGAGAAAGATGTCGTGTTAGCCTTTGATTATACTGACGAGGATTTCTATGGCGACCCACAAGGATTTTGGATCCACGGCTGGACTGGTGACAAATCAGTTACCGGTAAATGGAAGTTCTTAACATGTGCAATAGTCAGTTCAGACGTTCCTCAAAAAATTCCGTTGATATCCATACCTGTAAGGATGGGGCATAATATGGCACATAGTGTTGCCTGGTGTTTGAGTGTGATAGAACCATTGGTAAAATCAATATCACTCA
>JAKRWB010000335.1 GCA_022353185.1 ANME-2 cluster archaeon
GTCTCAGAGGCAAAGCTATGATTTTCAAGTCCCAGACACATAAAGACATCAGGTCATGAAATATAGGACACTACCAAATTTCATACAAAAAAGTGAGAGTTAATAGATGAGCATGATGATGGAATCATAGAAATCTATTTATAGGGATAAAATCAAAAGATATATTAACTGAGTACATCCTTAAACCAGATGGAGCAACGGATATGGGATCACTTAAAGAAAAGATAAAAAAACGTCTTGAAAAATATATTGAATTGGATACCAGTGGGATTAGAAATTTTATATTGAATATATTTTTAAATGTTAAAGAGGCTACAGTAGATGTAGTTTATAATATTCTCTCTAAGAAATATGATGTATCACATAATATGGTAGCTTCAATGATAGGGTATATTCATTCAAAACTGGGGATACTTAAAGCCCATAAAGAATCCTACAAGACCACAATAGTATATTCACTTAAAGATGATTATATTGATATGGTCAAAACATTACTAAAAATTCCTATTTCAAATGCCATATCAGAATAATTTTGAAATAGCATCCTTATTTTTCATTTATTCCATAGTATAGCAGCCATATCTATGACATATGTAAAAGATGCACCTAGAACTTCAACCACTATTAGGATACGCTCAGATGTTAATAGTAGAATAAGTCGTTCCCGTGATCCATTTTATGAACTTATGCGCAGACTTTTCCAGGAAGAAAAAACAGCATTAATTGGCAAAAAATTTCTAATGCTTATTGATGACAGGCAGAAAAATAATGAACCAGTAAAGACCAGTGAGTGGAAAGAAACATCAGAAAAACTGGGTATTGGAAAGGCTTCTTTTTATTCCATGAGGAACAAATTGCTGGGTGCAGGCCTTATCAGTAACAAGAACGGTGAATACCGGCTCTCTGGTCAATTCAGTAAAGATGCCAATGACATGGCAGTATGGTGGTGGTCAGCTATGATGAATAATGACCCTGAAAATCTCTAACGCATCATCTCTTCAATATATATGCTTAATTCAATCGTTCTCTCAATAATGCTTTCATGCATCTCCTTTTTCCTGAGATTATATATTTCTTCTGAAATAGAGACGATATGATCATTATCAACCATATTATCTGCATGGGCAACTATTTTTTCTTCAAGAGTGGTGGGCATATAATTTCCAGGGGGTAGCCCCATCGATTGAGCTTCTGTTTCTGGGATGCCTGCACCGATATGGCTTTCGATTATGCGAATAATAGCTGGATCTAAAACATATTCCCTGCCAAGACGTGCCCCTTCCACCGCATGTCTTATGTCATGAGTAACAGAACGACCAATATCGTGTAACAGTGCCCCGATAAAGACCAGTTCCACATCCACTTGATACCCATTATACTTTATAATCTCAGCTATCTTTTTTGCATGTTCCGCAACAGTAAGACAGTGCTTCAAAACCCTCTCGCTACACCCTGAAATTCTAAGTAAATTAAGTGCTTCTGATTTATCGGGTATCAATTGTTTTGCAACTCTTGGATACGCTTTCTCATGCTTTGCTTGACTTTTTCATTATCTTCAAAAATTACTTCTTCACCACAGCTTGGACACAAATATTCTGTCTCTGCCACAATGTTAAATACAAACCGTCCGCAGTTGTTCACACAGATATAGAACATATTATCTTCTTCAAAATCTAGCTTTAACTTGAGATTATTCAATAATTTATTCATTTCATTTTCAAGCAGTTCATTTGTGCCACTCAAATCAACTTTCCATAAATATGTGAGCCAACCACTATCTTTATTCCTCTCACGTCTGTAAGTTGCAAGCCTGTTTTCAAAGAGTATATATAGAGTACGCCTGACTATATTTAGAGGAACTTCAGTCACTATCGCTACGTCTTCATCTGTGACTTCTTCTTCAGGCATTTTCAGGACAACATTCATCCCTTCTTCGCCTACGAGATTCGAGAGAAGTCCTCGAATAACAATGTTATCCAAATCTACCAACATATCACCTAACCTAATTTAACCTATTATGGCATTAATCTTGCGTGTTAATTTTGTTTAATCTATCAATAAGCCTGGCAACGAAACTATTTACTTGCTGTATCACCTGTTGCCTACTCTCTCCACTGGACATAAATGAAACTACAGGTTCATTAATTTCAACCACCGTCCCTTTAGTAGGAACATCGGCAGCATTACCACGCTCTAAACATAGTAGTAAATACTCATATACCTTTTCACCAACAATAAACCTGTGGGGAGCAAAGAATATAGTCTTGATTGAATAATACCGGTAACTTGCAGGAGCGGACACTATGCCTTCAAAGGCATCAATATGTGCCTGGAAGACATTAATACCGGTTGCATTTTCCACTGTATCAATACTTCCCTGAAACCTGGGATTTATTTCAAGTACAACTGGGCCTTGTTCTGTTAATATAAAGTCCACGCCATTTGAACCCAGTAGCTGAAACTTAATTGCCAGTTTGATGGCGGTGTCACAAATCAATTTGTTGTATTCGGATTCATATGGAGTGATATTACCACAGTATGCAAAAGGCATATCAGTGAGCCATTCAAGACCGGCCAGTTGTTCATTGACTGCAATAGCAATAGCCTGCTGCCCTGTGGAAATGACTGACACACTTACAAGCGTACCATTGACAAATTCCTGTATGAGATATTTGTCTTTGTTTACGCCGATGTCATTTAGTAATCTCGTAAGGTCGTCTGCGTCATCCATGAGTATATTCTCTATGCCACCGGCTCCCATAATTGGTTTTATCATGGCAGGATATCCTCCATTCCAATCTTCCTGAGTTGTCATGGATGCCAGGGGTAATGTGTAAGGATGACTTATGTCCATTTCCTTGAGTTTGTGTGCAAGCCATACCTTATTTGACACATTGGTAATAGTTTTAGGGGAATTATTGAACACCGGTATTTTAGGGTCAATTATTTTACGTATCCAGTGTTCCAGATGTTCAAATCCAGGGCCAAGCACCACACCATCTACCGGAAGCAAAGACGATATTGCAGTTGCAATTCCATCCAAATCAAGATTGTGCACATCAGGTATGGTACATACTATGGCTTTGGATGCACATTCCACCAGGTCAATGTCATTAAAACTGTTAAGGGTATGGACCGTGTGTCCGGCTCGTGCGGCAGAACAGGCAATATGGCGTGTGTTGACACCAAGTATCAGGATTTTCATTTGGATTTAATTAAGATAAGAAACCAGCTGCCTCTGATGCTACTCCTGCCTGACCAATAATTGTAACGTGATCACCTTCTTGAAAGATAGTGTCCCCGTGAGCAATAATAGAAAGGTCACCTCGCCGTACAAGCACTATCAAACTGTCTCTTGGTAACTTTATGTCTTTGATAGCTTTTCCGATTACCTTTGGGTTGGATATTTCGGTCTCGATAATATCGCCCTGGTGACCTACTTCGCACATAGTAAATAGATCATTTCTATCTATCATGTTCTCCAGAATAATCGTCGTGGATTTTACAGGGCTCATAGCTCTTATGCCCATTTCAGTGAACAGAGGCATGTTATTTGGGTCGTTTACCCTGGCAACCACCATATTGCCGGAAAATCCGAACTTGCTTTTTGCAAGCTGGCAAGAAAGCAGGTTAACATTGTCTTTGTCTGTGGTTGCTACTATGTATTTGGCATGTCGGATACCTGCTTTTTCAAGTATGTTAAGGTCATTACCGTCACCATGGATTGTTTTGATACCTAATTCCATGACTTTCTGGCAGTTTTCCTCATCAGTATCTACCACAACAACGTTCTCACCACGTTTATCTAATCGTTGGGCGAGCTCCCTGCCCACCCCTCCTCCTCCAATAATCAATATCTCCATAGGTATTACTCCAAGTTTTCTTGCAAATGTGCCGGCAAATATACCGGGCCATACGACTGAAAAAATAACTGTCAAAAATACTAATCCTACAAGCATTTCTACTCCATCATTACCGGACGGAGCATTCAAAGTCTGCATTCGTAGTGCAAAATATGTAACCATGGATGCAGGTACTATACCTCGGGGTGAAATAATAGAAATGAATGATTTTTCCCTTAAAGACAGGTTAGACCCGGCAGTGGAAGCAAATACTGCAGCAGGCCTGATGACAAACATCAATATCAGGATAACTACCACCCCCCGCATACCGAGGTTAATTATGTATTCAAAGCGTATCAATGAAGCCAGCAGGATAAAGATGATTGATAGTAATATTATTACAAGGTCACCTTTGAACTCTTTAATGGACTCTTTATGTGCTATGTCGGAGGACCCGATAATAATGCCAAATACAGCCACTGCCAGTATCCCTGAGCCGTCCCCGAATCCTTGAGCTCCTGCAAAGGTCAACAATACTGCAGTTAGGGTCAATAGCCGGGCATACTGGGCTGTGATCATGGTTATGTTTTGCAGGATATAGGCGAGAATTACACCGCCAACAATACCGAGTATTAAACCCATACTCAGACTGATTGCCAGGGAGCCAAATGCATCTATGCCTGGTAAATCAAGTAGTATCCATTCAAAAACCAGGGCTGCAAGGATAACACTGACAGGGTCGTTAAGCACACCTTCGGCTTCAAGTATCTTGCTGATCTTCCTGGTGACGTGTATCTGCTTTACCAGTGGTGTTATTACTGTAGGTCCGGTAGCTGAGACCAGTGCACCATATAACATGGCCATTCCGGGATCTATGTCCAAAAGGAAATATGCTGCAAGTGATGCCCCTATAAATGTGATGAGTACGCCAATTGTTATCAGGTGGACTATGCTTCTTTGCAGTTTCTTTATCTGTTTGATGTTTATCTGCATTCCACCATCAAAGACGATAATTGCTATTGAAAGTGCAACGATTGCTTCCAGTTCCTTCTGGAAATTGGTAGTGTCAACGACATTAAGGATTTCAGGCCCAAGTATGATACCAAAAAACAATAGAAATACTATACTTGGCATCTTGAAGATGCGGGATAGCACCTGGGCAACGATACCGATTAACAGTACAACAGCCAGGGTGGCAAGTATGAATGCAGAATCAGTCATCCTTTTTTTGTCACCCCGCCGTTGATGTTTTACTGGATATTTAGAAGTGTTTACTGACCGTTTCCACGGCCCGGGCTAAGAGTTCAGCACCTTTTTGTAAATCTTCAAGGTCTATGACCTCTACGGGAGAGTGGATGTACCTTGATGGGATACTTATCACCGATGAGGGTATACCGCACTTGGTCAGGTGAATGGCAGTGGCATCTGTAGTGCCGCCTTCGGCGACATCGAGCTGGATCTGGATGTCAAATTCTTTTGCAGTCTCTTTTAACCATTTGACAACATTTTCAGTCGCAATAAGGCCCCTTCCGCCTGCATCGAGAATGGTTATGGCCGGACCTTTACTGAGTTCAATAGTACTGTGTTTCTTTTCAATGCCCGGATGGTCACCAGAGACTGTAACTTCTGAGACGAGTGATACATCAGGGTCCAGGCCAAATGCACTGGTACGGGCTCCTTTCAGGCCCACTTCTTCCTGCACTGTTCCTACAGCAAACACGGTTGCATCAATATTTCTTTCGTGAATTAGTCGCATGGCCTCGATCATCATTACAATCCCAGCCCTGTCATCGAAACATTTGCCTGTGACCCTGTTATTAGCAAGTGAAGTGTACTGGCGGTCCAGGGTGACGGTGACGCCTGGAATCACACCCAAATCTTGGGCATCTTTTTCGTCCTTTGCCCCGATGTCAATGAACATGTCTTCGGCATTGACGGGTTTTTTCTTCTCTTCTTCTTTCATTGCATGGGGAGGTTTGGCACCGATGACGCCGTAGATATCTCCTTTTTCAGTGTGAAGTATTACTCGCTGGCTGTGCAGGGTCTGGTCGAACCAGCCGCCCAGTTTGACAAAATAGACAAAACCTTTTTCGTCTACATATTTGCACATGAGTCCTATCTCATCCATGTGTGCAGCGATCATGACTGAAGGCCCCCCTCTTTTGCGAATGGCTATGAGGTTGCCAAGTTTATCTGTCCTGATCTCGTCTGAATATGGTTTTAGTTTCTCTTCAAGAAGCTGTCTAACATTACTTTCATAGCCAGATACTCCATGTGTATTTGAAAATAGTCTTAACATTTTGTCCAGTTGTTCCATGTTACTCACCAGTTATTTTTATTACACTACTTATAAGATTTTAATATTATCCCTTACTGGGTGGATTTTTGCCATAGGCGTACCCTTTCTTAAGAATAATTCATTTGATTTTATGCTGAGAAAACTCAATCAACATTTTTATCAATATCCGATTCAATTAATCCTATCATGATTATGTACCCTTCACCTTTCATAACCTCCCTGACTCTACTTTTGACCTTTACCATCTTCGTCCTCCTAAAGATCACAATCATCAACATCTTCCTCAAACACAACCGAGCAGCCCGTAGACTTGCCCTTTTGCACCCCGTATTCATCCAGCAATTGCGCGCAAGCACTGGACAGACAGCTGCAACCATCAAGGTGGCAAACCTGACTGGCGACCTTATGGACATGGATATACCCATGCACAGGATAGAGCAAGTTCGCCGTAACGCAGTACAGGCCGGGCATAGTGAGCCTTTAATACTGCTATCCCTCCTGGTCTGCGCAGCTTATGAGGATCTCAAGGGCTTCAAGGACGAATTGATAGACCTCATGGAGAAAGACTTGACAAAACCGCAAGAGTACGGTGATAATCTGGCAAATATGGGCAAACACCCCCTCACCCCCTACACTCTGTTCAAGATCGCACTGTGTCTGGGAAAAGAATTGCCTGATGATATGACCAGTTCTCTTCACGACCACAACGTCAATAAGGATGTTACTGCGGTTTTCAGGTTCAGGACAGTTCGTACATCATTCAGGTATCTCGCATTGCCGGCTGTCGCCTTTCTCATTTCTGGTGCTGTATATTTGTATGGTATGGCCCTGCCGTTGCTTGTAACATGGTCATTACTGCTGTTAGCAGTCCTGTTGGCCGGGTTGACACTGCTCCTGCTTATCAGGACGGGCAGGGCGCTGGCACGCCCCATATCATGCGGGGACATCGAAGCTGACATAACATTGGATATTCCTTACTTCAAACTCCGCCGATAAGATGCAGGATTTTCAACAATTTTATCAATATGTGGGTAATCATAACATCTGTATGATCATAGACGCCCATGCCCACATATTCCCTGACAAGATAGCTTCGAAAGCAGTTGCAGGTCTTGAGCAGCAGTACGGGGTCAGTGCTTACGGTGCTGCTACTGTCTCGGGCATACAATCCAGTATGGATGCAGGGAATGTGGACGCTTCGGTGATGTTATCAGTAGCTACCAGTCCAAACCAGGTGGAAACTATCAATACCTGGGTATCTGAAGTATCAAAGTCCAATCCAAATCTCATAGGGTTGGGAGCCATGCATCCTGATCATCCAGACATTGAGACCGAAATACAACGGATGCGGGATATGGGTCTTAAGGGCTTAAAACTGCATAGTGAGTTCCAGCACTTCTTTCCTGATGAAGAGCGGATGTTTCGAATATATGAGTCACTTGGTGACGATATGGTACTGGTGTTCCATGCCGGTGACGAGGTTGTTCCGGTCAGAGAGATACATACCACCCCTATCCGTCTGTCCAGGGTACTGGACTCCTTCCCTGACCTGAAAGTAGTAGCTGCCCATCTGGGCGGCCACCGCTGCTGGGATGATGTGGAGTGCCATTTGCTGGGTAAGAATATCTATCTGGACACTGCCTACGTGTATCCGGTGCCGGGACATGAGCATATAACGTTGGAACGCATAGAAGAAATGATAGAAGCTCATGGTTTTGATAAGGTTATGTTCGGTACCGATTATCCATTCAGGGACCAGGGGCAGGAAGTCAATAATATACGGAACCTTGGATTTAGTAAAAAACATATGGATATGATACTGGGTACCAATGCAGCACGATTATTTAATGTTGATATCAGTTAGTTCTAAAAAGGAGTTACAATGAGGACCATTGACTGGAACGATGAAAACGAGACCATAATCATGGTTGACCAGACCCTGCTACCTATAGATTACAGGATGATCGCATGTGATAATATCGGGTCGCTGTGTGAAGCAATACAATCACTTCGGGTGCGTGGTGCGCCTGCACTGGGTGCGGCAGGAGGTTTTGGGATTGCACTGGCCGCCAGCCTCAGCAGTGTTGATTCCATGGAAACACTGTTGGACGAACTAAAGGCCGCAGGTGATACAATCAAATCCACCAGGCCCACAGCAGTAAACCTGGCCTGGGGCGTGGACAGGGTGCTGGATGCGGCACGGGATGCGTATGATACTGACGGGATACGCAAGATTGTACTGCAGGAGGCAAAGGCCATAGCTGATGAGGATGTTGAGTTGAACAAACGTCTGGGAGCTCATGGTGCCGCTCTCCTGAATGACGGTGATACCGTGCTCACGCACTGTAATGCGGGCCGGATGGCCTGTGTAGATTGGGGTACGGCCCTGGGTGTGATACGCAGTGCCGTTGAGATGGGCAAGGATATAAGCGTCATTGCCTGCGAGACCAGGCCGCTAAATCAGGGTGGCAGGATAACAGCCTGGGAATTGATGCAGGATAAGATTCCTGTTACTCTTATAACTGACAGTATGAGCGGTCATGTAATGCGGCAGGGATTAGTGGACAGCGTTATTGTGGGTGCAGACCGCATCACGCAGGATGCAGTATTCAACAAGATAGGCACTTATACCCACAGTGTCATGGCAAAGGAACACGGGGTGCCATTCTGTGTGGCGGCACCGGTATCCACTTTTGATTTTGAGAGGATGGAGGATGAAGTGGAGATAGAACTGCGGGAGGGTGATGAACTGCGGTTTATGGCAGGTAAGCAGATAGCTCCGCTTGATGTCCAGGTGTACAATCCTGCCTTTGATGCTACTCCAATGGAGAATGTTACTGCCGTTGTTACAGAGAATGGTGTGTTCAGGCCGCCGTTCTTGCTGGATGAGGTGAGGTTTCTTTTATGAAAACACAAAAGAGACATTTAGAATGGTAATAATATTCTGTGTGCAATCTAAAAAATCGAATAATTTTTTGTACAACAATTATGTCAATAAACCCGTGACCGCTTGTCTATCTTGATAATACCGATTAAATTGCCATTGTAGTCAACTTCATATAAGATCCTGTAGTCCCCAACCCTAACCCTAAATAATTTCTCGCTATACCCCTCAACAATCTTGGAATCATGTGAAATCGGGTCATGTTTTAGCTTTTCAATCTTAGTAATGATTCTGGAAACAAGAGTCTTATCCAGGGATTTTAGGAACTTGACAGCTTGCCTGGAATATTGAATGTCAAACATTACAATCCCATTTCTCTTTTGAGTTCCTCATGAGAAATAAGCTTGCCAGACTCTTTTTCATTTCTGTACTCATTCAAAGAAATATAATCATCTTCAGTCATAATTGAATCTACATCAATCATATGACTCTTAATGAAATCAAGGTCATCTTTTATTGCCCTTAATTCATATCTTATTTCTTTTGAGTCAATCACTTCAGGCATATTAGGAAGTTAATCTTGTACTTATTTAAATGTACCTCCCTATTCCTCAATAATACCGCAACACCGTACACCCCCTATTTTTGCCTTGCTCGTCCCTCCGGTGCGGTCGTATTATTGTGGTATCGATATATTGAGTCTCAAAATGAATGAAGATTATTTATTGCCCTGTTTCAACACCTTCTACCCCTTCCTCACATCCTGCTTCAAGGCTTCCACCACATCAAGGTTGACCTGTCTGTTTTTGTAGGCTGCCAGGAAACCGTCTTTATTCAGCAGCATGATGTCACTATCACATAATTTATCGAACCGATCACAGGTCATATCAATTACTGAATCTACTACCTTGTCTGTGTGTTTTGACGTGAAATGGAAATCTTCCGAGAGTATCAGGTCGATATAATTGTAGAGGCTGGAAGTGAGGATACTGCAATCGCTATGCACATCCCCGGGTGCTGTGCCGTGTTCCTGCGTCATAGATACCGTACACTCCTGGGTCATGCTACCTTTCAGAAAGTTGCGGCCGTTGTCCAGAAGACTGGCCCTTGCTTTTCTACACCTGGCAAGACCTTTGGTGTATTTTTGTTTGGATATCCTGCCCACATAATACAGGTTATCCATTTCACTTTGGATTGTGCGGGAAATATAGCATGATACCCGGTCCCTGCGCAATATCTTGATAATATTATCCACGTCAGGCGATTCGTTCAACAAAAAAGATGTGTCGAACAGTACACTCTCAATGGTGCTGTGGGGCATGAGATAAGATATACATTGAAACAGTATAAAGGTGGTTACTAATCTCTTTGATGTTCAGCCCCGATTGCCAGCACTCTCTTCAGCACGAAATGAGATGCAATTCCACTCAATGAATATGCCAACACTATTGCACCAAAAATCCCTGGCAGACCGAACAGGTATGACCCCACAAAAGCCAGGGGAATATACAGGACGAACATCTGTATCACCATTAGGACTGCGGCAGGAAACGGTTTATTCAAGACGTTCAAAGTCATGGTCGATATCTGGAAAACACCAAATAGCGCATATCCAATAGGAACTATCCACAGATAGAGTATAATTATGGATATGACCAGGGGGTCATCATTGAACAATGAGGCAATTGGTCTGGCTGCCAGCGCCAGCATGGCAAACATTGCCACACCCCAGGCCAGCGAGAAAATGTTGCTGTATTTGACACCCTGCATCACCCGGTCGAACCGGCGGGCCCCCCAGTTCTGGCCCACAAATGGCCCCATTACCGTTGACAGCGCAAAGACCACGGTCAATGCAAAGAACTCGATACGGATACCCACACCAAAGGCTGCCACTGCTTCATGACCGTAGGATGCAACGAGGGCAATGATAACACCCATGGAAATGGGGATGAGGAGTCTGGTCCCGGCAACCGGCAGCCCGATGTTCAGGATACTTTTCCATGAATCGATTACTTCTTTTTGGGCAGGCAGTTCAAATGTCATCATCCTGTCACGATAGTAGAGTACCCACAGGGCGACCACCAGCGTAATGGCTCTTGAAACAACAGTAGCAATGGCTGCCCCTGCGAGTCCCAGCATGGGGAAAGGACCGAGCCCGAATATCAACAGGGGGTCGAGTACGATATTTACAGCCACTGCCACGAGCATTATGGCGCTGGGCGTTTTGGTATCACCTGTAGCGCGGATGGCACTGTTCCCTACCATGGGGATTATGAGAAATAGCACACCTGGATACCAAATGACCATGTATTCTCGTATCAGGGGTATTATCTCTGGCTCTGCACCGAGGAGGCTGAAGAGGGGCTCGATGGTCATCATCCCGAAGGCTACAAAGAATGCGACCAGCAGGAACGACAGGATAAGGCTGTCTGTTGTGAGCCGCTTCACTTTATGGTTGTCGCCCCTGCCGATAGCCTGTGAGATGACGGCTGAGGCTCCGGTTCCTATGCCCATTGCCAGGCTGCCGATTACCATTATTATTGGAAAGGTAAAGCTCAGGGCTGCCAGTTCCTGAGTGCCCAGTTGCCCGACAAAAAATGTATCAACGAGGTTGAATGCTACCATGCCGACCATCCCGATTATCATGGGTATGGTCAGGTTGAAAAGGGTTTTTGCGACTGGTCCTTCAGTAAGTTTGGGTTTTTTGGTGGTGGTAGTCAAGTGTTCTCGGGGTGGTTAGAGGAGGGGATGAGTATTAATGGTATTCTGGGGGTAGTTTCTGTATTAAAGCCTATCTTCGTCAGATTAAAATCAAATCGCTATCCGTCAACCCCCTCCCATTCCGAGTCTGTCCTACAACTATTTAATCCCGATTGACTTTAAATATTCACTCTCCCTCAAATACTTACAATTGAACATCTGCAAAATGTTTTTTTGCACATCCGTAACAGGCATAAGCTTTTTACCTTCACATTTAGTTCCCCTCAC
>JAKRWB010000336.1 GCA_022353185.1 ANME-2 cluster archaeon
ACCTATTGATGTGTGAAAGCAGGCTCATTTTGAATCGAATCGATTATACCTTTGATTGATTTTAGTTCATCAGGTTGCCCGTCAATGGCGAGCCAAACAGAACCCTCTGCTCCGCAAACACCTCCTCCTGCAATAAGTGTCGCATCTGCTCCTGAGAGAAGGGAGACAGCCTCCAATTCTGTAATGATTTCACCAAGCACTGGATACAGTCTTGGTCCGATAGAACCGGGCGTATTCAACCTTTTTGCTAATTCATCAAGATTTCCAGTGGCGCGCTTTTCAAGACCCACAGGAACAATAAGGCGCACACGCCTTCCAATAACCGCCTGCATCGATATAGCGATAGTACCACCTTTTGGGTGACCAATAAGAATGGCGGCTTTCTTTTCCTTCAGGTCAACAGAGTTGGCGCCTTTCAGAATAACATCTCCTTCTTTCAAATCGTCGATAACATCAAAGATGGTCTTACCCTTCTGCCACTTTCCATTAACGAGAACTACATCGCCTGGAAACCCTGATTCATCTGAAAGCCTTCCACTGTCAGTTGTTGAAATATTAGGTGGTAATGTAATTCCTCGGAAAAAGCGTCTTCGCATAAAGCCATCATTTTGATCAGTAAGTTTCAATATTTCCTCAGCAACATAGCCGTTTGTTGTACCGGCAATAATCACTACTGTACCCGAAGAAAGAGCTTTCTTCACATCTGCATGTTGAGTAATTGCCCTGGCAATAAGCCTTTTTCCTGCTGCTGGTGTAATTGTCACTTGAAACATGGTATTCCTTCTTTTTAGCTTTTTGGCTTTCCGCCGCTTATCTTTCATCGGTGCCAGTTTATTGCATACAACGGCTGAGCGTATTCTGAAGTTCCGAGCGAAGCGAGGAATTTGGGTGTAGTGCCGAAGGCACGAAGCCAGATACGCTCTGTTAGGCGAAGTTGCTGTATCATAATTTTTCCACTCATTCTGTTAATTTCTGTGCCAAGAACCTTTTGAGTTCTTCATCTCTTACCTTTTTCAAGTCTTCCTCTGTAACTTGATGAACCGTGTCTTGCCAATTACTAAAATCCGCATCAAATGGTTTTTTATTAAATTGCCATTTAACATCAATTCTATGCGGTGCTATATCTTCGCCTTCGGTATCTTTAATAAAGTCATCTTCGGATTCTTTTTCAACATAGTAGTACGGATTTTTAACAATACCTATATGCACTTTAAAATGATTATATAGTAATATCACATCTCCTTTAGTAATTACATTTGCAAAGTTTAGAATCTCTTTAGTTCTTCTGCCAATCAGCCCGCATTCTTCGCGTTCCAGATACATTTTTATTTCTTGTTCGGATAGTCTGCTTATATCAGGTATCCATCCATAGCCTATTGCAACAAAATCTCGGGAAAGGGCGTATTCTTTTATGTATCTCTCTTTGTTTTTTCGTGTATTTCCATCCCATAATCCAGGCCATGCAGCGATTTTCCAGATATTGACCATTTTTATCACCTTCTCTGTTCATAGATTGACAATTTCGCCTAACGGCTGCGGACATACGAAGTCGTTCCCAAAGGGAACGATATGAGCGGAGGTGCGAAGCACCGTAGCCGTATGTCCGCTGTTAAGTGAGTGCGATAGCACCGAGCCACCGAAGGTGGCGAGAGTCGGGGGCAAAGGAAATAATAGTTTGTGCACCACTTCTTACTGCCTCCTCGCCAATTTTATTGCATCAGCTGGACAATGCGCGACACAGACCCCGCATCCAAAACATTTTTCTTTATCGAGACTTACTTCATCTTCATCATTGTCCATTAACTTCCATGCTTTGAAATGACAATATTGAACACAAAGTCCGCAATTTGTACAATCTTCATTATCAAAATTTGCAATATACTCAGATTTTTCAACAATATCTTTATGATTATATTTCAATAATGCTACCAGATCATGACAGCAACAAGAACAACATGAAAAAATTGCGTGATATGCACCTCCTCGAAAATGCAATAACATGTGGACAAGTCCTATTTCTGTAGTTTTATCTAATATGTTCATTGCTTCTAAAACCGTTACCTTTTTTCCTCTCCCCTCGTCTATGGCATCTTTAGCTATTTGAGGATCAATAATTAAACAAACCTCAAGTGGTGCACCACAAGGATTGCTGCTGTTCTTACGGCATACACATTCCACATTCGCAATTATACTTACCTCTTCTAGCACTGCTCTGGTTTTTTCTGGTGGTGAAACAATATGTGA
>JAKRWB010000337.1 GCA_022353185.1 ANME-2 cluster archaeon
ATCGAGATTGGCGGCGATACTTTTACTAAAAAGCCGAATGTGCTGGAGGAGCTGGCTTACCGCGATACGTGGGGCAGGGAATGTGTTCGGTCTGTTGTCAGGGTTATATAAGTACAGGCCGCATGAGCATGAACTGGAGAAGGTTGCCGTGGAGATGTGCGTGCTGACCTGTGTGCGGCTGCAATAAACCAGGAGTGCGTTGAGGACGGTGCGGCGGTGCTGGTGTTTGCTGCGGTGTATGAGCGGACGACCGGGAAGTATGGCGAGCAGGGGGAGCGGGGGATGTATAAGGGATTGGAAAATGTTGAGCAAAATTTGGAGGAATAATAATGGTTTTGATAAGGCCCTTTGAGAAGGGCGATAGCACCACTATGTTAGATATTGAGAAGTTATGCCCGCAGGGTAACGAAAACTATGCAATGGGGATCGATAAGAAAGATATCATTGCTAGATACGAATTATACGATAATTGGAACGTTCTCGTTGCTGAAGAGGAAGGAAATGTGGTGGGTTGGATAGGCTGGACCGTGAAGCACGATCCACGCAAGGAAGAAACATATGCCTATTTTACTGAGGTGATGGTGCATCCTGAGTTCCGGAGAAAAGGAATTGCTGCTAAGCTGGATATGGAGGCAGAGAAGAATGTCAGGGATATTGGGTCTGCCTACATTTATGGCTATATTTTTGAGCCCAACGATGCTTCCCAGGCATTAACTGAACAACTTGGCTGGTCTAATGTGGGAGAGTTCAAGCTATGTGCAATCTCTGTCTATAAAAAAGCCGATCTCGCACAAAAATTTGAAATTGAACGCATTAATGAAAATGACATTCCTGAAGCAGTAAGTCTTATCAATAGTTATTATTCCGGGTGTGCACACTTTGTACCATACACTACCGAAAGCTTTGGATCTTATGTGAATAAGATTCCCGCATACGGATTAGAGAATTTCTGGGTAGTGAAGGATAAAGGTAAAATCGCAGCATGTGCGGGATTATGGGACTGCTCAGTAATGGGAGATATGTGTTTTACTAAAATACCTCTTACATGGAAGGTCATGAGAGGAGTATTTGGATTGCTGGGTCTATTTGCTAAAATGCCAAAGATACCTGCTGAAGGAGAATATTTTAAAAATTATTATGTTACTGATCCTGTATTCAAACCAGAAAGTCCTGAAGCAATGTCAAGCCTGATCAGATATTTCAATAACTTTTTATTGGATGCCGGGAGAGATTTCTTTACCTGCCAGATGGATGCTGATGACCCTTTATTTGATATAATCAAGAAATTCAAACCCTCGGTCGATACCTGGTATGTATATGCCAAGGCATTGGAAGGAGAGCCGCCAGAGCTTAGTCCGCTCTATATAGATATCAGGGATCTGGTTCTTTAATTTACTTGATAGATATAAATTCAAGAAAAATTGGAATGCGGAGAGTCTTCCGACAGGGATGACCTCAGGGGCATGAACTGGAGAAGGTTACCAGGGGAGATGTGCGTGCTGACCTGTGTGCTGCTGCAGTTAACCAGGAATGCGTTAAGGACGGTGCAGCGGTGCTGGTGTTTGCTGTTGTGTATGAGCGCACTACCCAGAAGTATGGCGAGCGGGGGGTGCGGTACGTGCGGCACGTGCATATGGAGGTGGGGCATGCGGCCCAGAATGTTCACCTGCAGGCGGTTTCGCTGGGTTTGAGGACTGGGGTTGTGGGGGCGTTCGATGATGATGAGGTGGAGAGGCTGTTGCGGATGCAGGATGATGAGCGGGTGGTGTGTATTATGCCTGTGGAGGGTGAGTTGTGTAGGAGGGGGGTTGGTTTGGTGTGACTAGGTGGTCAATAAATCTGGTGGCAATAAAGACCAGTCTGCAAATCAGTTTAAAAAGAGAGGGGAATAATTTATTATCAA
>JAKRWB010000338.1 GCA_022353185.1 ANME-2 cluster archaeon
CAGCCAATAAACCGGTCATAATTAGTAAGCATCAATCATTTCTTTTCGTTTAAAATTCTTTTGTATTGATTGTTGAAAATTAAGTGCCAACACTGAGTAAGAAACACCGCATCTGAAATAATCGAAAAGCGCCTGCCAGCCCCCTCACCACAAGGGCTAGTGGAGCAGACCGAGAGGGGCTCCCTGTATGAGTGAACCGAAGGGGGGCAGCAGGAGAGCATTTTGAGAACGGCTGTCTGCACTGGAAATGAAGGACTTCTCTATAAAATTAGTTCCGGTATAAAGTTTCGAATTATATTAACAGATTGCCGGAACAATCGAAAAGCGCCTGCCTGCCGTCTCACACCACAAGGACGTGAAGCAGATCGATATGGGCACCCGGGCAGAGTGAAGGTGAGAAGGGGCGGCAGCAGAGCCGAAGAATGGAATGGAGGATGTTTTATTTGTTTATTTATTTCTAATTTAATTCTTATTGTTCATACATTGATGAATGTATAAAATTATTTATACCTTTAATGTAAATATTATTATTAAAAAATATTTCCATATTCAATCAAATAATCGAGGGGAACAATGCACTTTTTTTCATCAAATAACGATGTAAATCAAATAACATTTACTTCACTTCCAAAACCTCAAACCCCTATCATGCGGTTAAATACAATTTGCCCATATTTCACAATGTTTCCAATTGATTTTCCCTTCAATATCCTTTCAGAAGCGCAAACCAGTGAATGGATTCTGGATCCATTTTGCGGGCGTGGGACTACAAATTTTGCTGCAAGGTTGAGGGGACTTTCATCATTTGGAATTGATTCAAGTCCAATAGCATGTGCTATTTCAGCTGCAAAATTTGTGAACACCACATCTACTAAAATAATTACTCTTTGTAAAACAATTCTGGAAAATGAATTGGAACCCAAACATATTCCGCAAGGAAAATTTTGGGAATTATGTTACTATCCATCAACATTAAAGAAGATTTGTATAATCAGAGAGGCACTATTAAAAGAATGTATATCTGATGATGCAATTGCACTCAAAGCTTTAATGCTTGGAATTCTTCATGGACCAGTCAATAAAAATTTCCCTTCATACCTTTCAAACCAAATGCCTAGGACATTTAGTTCTAAACCTGATTATTCTGTTCGATATTGGGTAAAAAATGGATTCTTCCCTAAAAATATTGATGTTCTTGATACAGTTTCACGAAAGGCTAATTATTCATTCAACACGTTACCTTCTAAAATTGCTGGAGGTATCTCATTATCAGACGCTCGCAAACCTTTAAAATTCATTCCTGATGAAGGTTTCAACTGGATTATTACTTCTCCCCCTTATTTTGGGATGATAACTTATATGCAAGACCAATGGTTACGTAACTGGTTCCTCGGCGGGCCAGATTTAGTTGACTATTCTAATACAAATCAGCTCGGTTATGGAAGTAAAGAAATATTCATTCAAGAACTTGCAAAAGTGTGGGAAAATATTACTAAAGCTTGTGCTTCTGGTGCAAAAATGGTAATTCGTTTTGGGGCGCTTCCAAATAAATCAAATAACCCATCTGAAATCGTTCAAGAATCTATCAATCGTGCAAATTGTGGATGGGAACATTATAGTACAGATTGTGCAGGGACTTCAAATGGAGGAAATAGACAATCTGCACAGTTTGGTGAGAAAATGGGAAAACCACAAAAAGAAATTGATTATTATGCAGTTTTAAGGTGACCTAAATATGTTTGATCTACAAATTTTACCTCAATTAAAGCAAATAATAGCCATTCGAACTCAAGGTGATAAAAGGTTACTTGAAACTCTTAGAAGAGAAGTCCGATCTTTTTCAAGTGAAGTGAAAAAAATTCAGGTTAGATCGGCAACAGCGGTGTCTCTTGTTGCTAGTGATGGGGGTAATAATAAACTGGCTTTTGATCCCTTTTATGTTCAACTCGTTAGAGTAACAGACTCTTATGGGAAAGAGTTGTGTTTTGATGCAGTTTCTCCTTCAACTGATACTGATGAACTTAGTGGTGCACAATTCAATTCCGATGGTTCACCAAAAACAGCCCTTGGAAAAATGATGATGGGTTTAGGTGTAGATAATTTAAACAAACTCAGTCCTATGATTCCGAAGGGTTCAATAATTCGTAACACACCTGAAAAGGTTAAACCAGGTTGGGTAATGGTATATCGGGATCTCTGCGAGTGGGCGGTTCTTTATGAAAGAATTGTGTTTGAATCATTTGCTACTGATACTCTAATTGTTCGTGATGGTCAATTGCGGAGCAAGATATTTGCAGGTGAATTATTTGTAAAATGGCGCAAAAATATTGAAGAATCGATTGATGCAATATATAAAAAAGACAAGAGACGAATATATCTTGTCGGAATCGCTAAACACAGCAAAGTAATCGATCGATATCGATTGGCAATGGCAATAGAAGGTGTATTTCCTTCAGGTGAACCAAGATATGTAAGGATACCACGAAATATTGAAGCTAAAGCCTATTTATGGGAAGAATATGCAAGGGGGGCTGAAATCGAAGGGGAAGAAGGAGAAGCACCAAAATTTGTTGCAGGGGATATGTTCCTTGTCCGATTTGGTAAAAGAAGTGGGGATCCAATCTGGGCTATAGATATTTTATCCAGCCAAAGTAATCGTTCATCAGAAATATTTGGATATCTGCTTAATGATGCAATTCAAGGATTTCCGGTTCCTTTTTACCCCCTATGCTTACAAAAAGCTCATGAGCATGCACAAATTGTTGATTTTGATTTGCAAATCTTCCAAGATGAAATATTTTCTGCTGTGAGGGGACTTCTACCTAAAGAAAAGCAATATGTAGTTGATTCAATGAAATTTCATTCAGATTTATCGGCTCGGAGGTATACATGAAACTATTTCCCAAAGAACAGGTAGTTGGAATTTTTCGGGGCTTTAAACAAGGAGGTCTTGAATTCCATGCTGAATTGATTCTACCTTATAACAACAGCTTTCAAAATGCTCCTATGCACGGTCAGTTTATTATAATTCAACTTGAAACTGAAGATGAAGGTGTTTTAGGAAGAATTACTTCAATTTCTTCAGAAGGTAGATTATCTTCAAGTTCTGGGGAAGATTATGGAATTCGTGCGGTGGCAGAAGACAGAGAAATCCCTGAAGACTTGCGTGAACAATATCTTAAATACCGCATTGAGATACGTGTTCTTGGAGTAATCAGGGTAGTAGATGGGAGTGTTGTGTTTGCGGCATCTCACAGAAGGTTGCCACATGTGGGTAGTAAAGTTGCATTTTTATCAAATGAACTTTTAAGAGAAGTTGCGGGGCACAATCTAGAGGGCGTAGATTTGGGGTTCTTTGCATTGGGCGAATTTATATATTGTGGTGATGATGAACGCTTTAAGTCAGAACCATGGATGAAAATAAAAAGTCCAGCGATTATTCCTCATTTTGCCATCGAAAATCTTGTATCGAGAAGATCTTTTGTCTTTGCTCGTGCAGGATTTGGAAAATCAAATCTCAATAAACTACTATTCAGTAGCCTTTACAAAGAAACACCAACAATCGAGAAGAGGGGGGGACAAAAAGTTCCTGTTGGAACATTAATTTTTGACCCTGATGGAGAATACTATTGGCCAGACGATAGAAACCGTCCAGGACTCTGTGACGTCCCTGAACTTGAAGATAAACTTGTTGTATTCACGAAGAAGAAAGGACCAAGTCCATTTTATGATTCATTTGTAGCAAGTAATATCAAATTGGATATTCGCCGCTTAAGACCGAGTGATGTTATTTCCATAGCTCTTGCCCCAGCAAAACAGGGGCAACAGAATGTACAGAAGCTAAAAAGTTTGAATGATCAAAGATGGAAACAACTTGTTGACGAAATTTATCAGAATGGTAATATGGCAGATCCAGATTTAATAAAAGAATTGCTCTATTTAACAGACTCGCAAGATGCAGAAGTGTATGCTGCAAGGGCAAATATGACATCTATTGTAAAAATGCTCCATGACCCTGGTAGTTATATGCTAGATATGCTCATTACTTCACTTAAAGAGGGAAAACTTTGTATTATCGATGTTTCACAATTGAGAGGAGAACCAGCATTAATTCTATCTGGGATAATACTTCAAAAAATATTTGAGTACAATCAGGACCAATTCACATCAGCTAAACCAAAAACAATCCCAACGATTGCAGTAGTTGAAGAAGCGCAGTCAGTCCTTGGAAGTTCTGGAGGCTCAGCACCTTATGTCGCATGGGTGAAAGAAGGACGAAAATATGACCTTGGAGCTGTGCTTATTACACAACAACCTGGAAGCATATCAGGCGAAATTCTTAGTCAAGGTGATAACTGGTTTGTATTTCATCTGCTCTCTGCAACTGATCTTCAAGCACTTAAAAGAGCGAATGCACATTTTTCAGACGATTTATTGAGTACCTTACTAAATGAACCACTTGTTGGAAATGGAGTTTTTTGGAGCAGTTCTGGAGGAAAAAGTTATCCTATACCCATTAGGGTATTGTCATTCGAGGAATTATACGAGGCTCGCGACCCCTCATATATACTGCCCGCTGGTTCAACATTTGCAAAGGAACTTAAAAGCAAATTTTATAAATCAGTAAGCTTAGAACAGTCACAGGAAGTTTCGATTACTGAAAGTGATGAAACTATTGATATTTCCAATGAGTTAGAATCTGAAGAAGGTGAAGGAGAAGCAATTGATATTTATGAATCGAACGTTTCTTCAGCAATAAATTCATTACGAAACAATGTTCTTCTTATCGAAGGTATTCAACAAAATGGAAAACCATGGTATGGAATTCAGATTGAACTAATGAATGCATTGCCCGATGTGATTGATGAAGAAGAACGGAGACAGATAGCATATAATATTGTACCCCAAGCGATGAATAAGATTTTTGGTGAAGAAAATTGGGATACTGAAAAAAGGCCAAAAAAATCAAGTCCAGGTACAACGTCGTGGATTATTTTAAAAAAATCAGAATGATTTAAATGTAATCCTTTAGCATATCTCTCATTTGGATGTTGATGTTATGGCACTGATTGCTTATAGAAGCATAATCTTGAAACACTTATATAAAAATTATATGATGAATTGGTGAATGAGGGAATTCATTGTGGAATCGATTGGTTTGTTGATGATGATATTGAATTTTATTTATAAATCGCGTTGGTATGAATATTTATAGAGTCGCAATCATAGAGACAAATATTAAAAATTTATATTCGGGAGGTTAAAAAAACGTGGCAAAAAATGTACATGAAATTCGTGATCCCATCCACAATTTTATCCGTCTCGATTCAAATGAGCGCAAAGTCCTTGATTCGCGTCCCTTCCAGAGGCTTCGGTATATCCATCAGTTGGGCCTCACTTATCTTTTATATCCAGGTGCCACGCATCGAAGATTCGAACATTCGTTAGGCGTTATGGAGCTTGCCAGCAGAGTCTATGACGTTATCACCAATCCTGCAAATATTTTTCATGATACCGTAAGAGATGAAGTGCCCCCATTAGGTTCATTCAAACATCAATACTGGCGTCAGGTTCTTAGAATGGCTGCATTGTGCCATGATATTGGGCATTTGCCTTTTTCTCACTCAGCTGAGAAAGAATTACTCCCAGAAGGATGGAATCATGAACGTCTTACTCTTGAAATAATTCGTAGTGCTGAGATGGAATCAATATGGAAGGAGATAAAGATCACATCAGATGATGTTGCTAAATTAGCTGTTGGTCCTAAATACTTCAGGGAAATTTATTTTAGTAATTGGGAGGCTATTCTTTCAGAAATAATTACAGGAAATTCATTTGGAGTTGATCGAATGGACTATCTAC
>JAKRWB010000339.1 GCA_022353185.1 ANME-2 cluster archaeon
TGGCTCTTATTTCGCACCCCTAAACGAGATTGTTTTTCTATTTTTTCCATTTCTCCTCATTCGGAATGTAGTTAGTCTATTTACTCAACACCCAGTGCCTTCAAATCTTTCCTTATTAAAACGACCTCTCGAACATAGACCTCTGCATCAAACTCCTCAAGAAGTTCCAATATATTCTTCTTATTTCTCTTCTCGACAATTATAACTCCTCTGATCAATCTGACCGCTGGGATCTCATCAAGAAGGCCTTTTCTTCGGTATCGATACTTACCACCCTGACTGCTTGTACTCTGCCCATAAAGCCTTTTGACCAACGCACTTGCCACATTCGGATCATGCGGCGTTCTCAATCGGTATGCAATTAATATTCCCCGCATTTATGACCTAATATAGGTCATAATACTTAAATACTTTGATTACGTACATACTGTCATATAGGTGATCGAATGGATGGGATTTTACCTCTCAAAGCAGATTATTATCCCGTGTTGGGCCAGTTAATGAACGAAATGGATCTTGCGGGTGTAATAAATCGGGCCATCAACATTCCAGATTCTCAAGCAAATATCGATGTTGGAACCTTTGTATGTCTTATCATACACCACATACTCGCGGATGTCAATGTAAAGATGTATAAAATGGATGATTTCTTCACAGACAAAGCCATGCCACTTTTAGTACCTTGGAAACCGGATATTGATATCAATGAGATCAATGACGACAGAGCGGCCCGAGTATTGGATTCAATATGGGAAGCAAATCCCCAGAAGGTTTTCAGTGCCGTGGTGGATGTGGCTATCCCATTACACTCCCTGGAAACAAATACGATCCATTCTGACACAACATCCAAATCATTTTATGGTGCATATGATAATAAAATAGATGCAGTGGATGTACCCAATATCACATATGGATACCCAAAAGATCATCGCCCCGATCTGAAACAGATAATATTCGGAATTGGCACGACTCTTGATGGGGTTCCCATCATTGGTGAAGTTGCAAGTGGCAATGAATCAGACATGACCCTGAACGGGCGCTGGATAACGAAACTAAGGAAAATGTTGAAAAAGGACAAAGACGACTTCCTGCTTTACATCGGTGACAGTGCACTTGTTACGACTGACAACCTTGATCATTTAAATGACGAATATATGGATTTCATATCAAGGTT
>JAKRWB010000340.1 GCA_022353185.1 ANME-2 cluster archaeon
TATACCCCTGTTTTCTTGAAATTAAATCTCGTTAGGTAACGAAAGATATGTGTAGAATACTGATATCCTAATATTAATCTAATAAGAGGTTACAAGACAATAACTAAAATCTCAAAGTCTAAAACTGGTCAATTCAGGATTTAATCCCACCTTTTAAGTATACGAAGCGTGCTGTTAGTACGGGGATAGTTATTGAAGGCGATATGCGTTTTGTCCATCCATCTACAGTTCCCAATGAACTGATTCCAGCCGCCCGCAATTTGCACTTATCCGGCTGCCTGTCATTTTAGATATTATGTTAGGAAAGCCTCGAAAAGAATCAATCTTTCAACATCTTATTATAAAGTTCGGTACTCATCCAGAATCCATGTTTTTGAAGTTTATCCATCACATTTTTCATATTTTCGATGCGACCTTTCTGATACATTACCTTTAGTAATCCCAGAGTACCTATAACCTCAATTCCGTATGCTGTGGCTGCCCTTCTTCCGGCAAGGTCGTCCAGTAAAATCAAATCGGCATTTTGCTTAATGGCAAGTGCAATTGCTTGTGCTCCCCCTGCATCCAATGCAGATGAAAAAGCGACGGACTCGTGGTCTTCAACTTCCATGACTTTGATCCAATCAGCATGTTTAACTTCATTTGAACCTTTCAAATTGTTTTTGGTGACTTCTTCATATACGGCTTTTGGTATAGAAATATCACCAAAATCGGCTAATAAATCCAGCAAACCAATTGCAGAGAAAAATATCAACGGTGATGAATTACTGACTATCTTCATCCAATAAACCAAGCCTATTTGCAGTCTCCATATCTTCTTCCAGGTCTTCAACACCGTAATTTAATGGTACGTTGGAGTCTTTCATGATGCCCAGCATCTCGACCAGATTCATTTCAAGCAGTTCTGCCATCTTACCTAGTGAGATTTGTCCTTCTCTATAAAGTTCCAGCAGGAAATTCTTTTTCACAAAGTATTCTATACGATCCTTTCCTATTCCCTGTGAAAATAATATGTCACTCGGCAGATGTATTTCGGTTGTGATCATTTTCAGTTCTGCGCCCATATTTACTTTAA
>JAKRWB010000341.1 GCA_022353185.1 ANME-2 cluster archaeon
CAAAATCATCTGAAAAATGATTTATATATGAATTAAGCAAAATTTTAAAATTTTTGTAGGTGCGTCTATCACCGACATACAATATATATGGACGTTTTAATCCGTATCCATTTTTTAACTCATCAATGGCCATAGGATTTGATGATTGTAAAGAACTGGCCAGATATACAACTTTTATTTTGCTTTCAGGCACATCATAGATTCTCATTAAATCTTTTTTTGTATTTTCAGAAATAGCTATTATAACGTTCGCTATTCTTATTGCCCTTTTCTTAGCTTTAATTACAAACCAACTATCTATAAATTGGTCCGGGTACAATTCATGGATCATATCATATACTGTTAATACAATTGGTACCTTCCTGTTTAGTTTTAAACCTTTCATGTAATATGTTGGATGGTATATGTTAACATCTGACGAGCGCATATAGTTATCAAATAAAATTTTGTTAGGCATTGTAAATAATATATGAGCTAGATATTTTGCAACAGGTTTTTTGTACTTCCATTTATAGCCCCAATATGAATCAAAATTTTGCTTATGCTGTGAGAGAGCATATTCGTTAATATGGAACCCATGAAAAAGGCTTATATCCACGTCTTCTTTTGTTGAAAGCCTTGTTATAAGTTCGTAAAAATATCTTGATATTCCACCATATCGCTGGAATTGGAATACGGTGTGGTCATAAAGTATTTTCATTTGAACAGCCCCTTAACGAGTCCCCTTATTTTCACTGCAAACTTCGTGGGGATTGATAAATTTTTAAGATTATTGCACATCTCTATATCCGATGCCCTACAAAAAACGTGAAGAAATGTGTCATCTAAAGATATGAATTTATATCCGTTCATTTCACCAAGCAGTGTCAAACTTTTTTTTGACCACATAGTGAAATGCCCAGCGTCAGGTTCTAAATAGAACCAATCCTCAATGGGTTCGTTAGCATTATCGGTTAATCTTGTTGTAAATATTACTAATTTTGGGTTATGAAAATCAGTTAAGATTTTACCAATGTCTTCAAATGCATTAGTGAAGTGTTCAAAGACTTCTACCATAAATATTATATCTGCATCGAATGGTTTGTCACAGTAGTATGATTTTTCTAAGTAAGTATTATTTTGATTGAATGGTTCATAAGCCAAAACATTAAATCCATTATCAATAAGCATTTTGCTTAAATATCCATTTCCTGCACCAAAATCGCAAATATTCATTTTTTTAAGACAAATAAATATATTTATATATTTAATATATGTAAATAATATTTTTGCTCGCCCCTTCCACCCATAATCAACATTTATAAAATAGTCCGCATTATATATGCGGGATAAATTATATTTCGTTGATTCTGGAGCAATTATCATGCCACATGATTCACATTGAACATACTCTACAATACGATCAAGTGCCTGAGAATGTTTATAATATTTCTTAAATGCTATACTATTACAAGCACATTTATTTTTGTTTTTGAGCATCATGTAAATCATTCTAACAAGATGTTATCTGCTTTTAAATCATATATGAAATAGTCTATTATATGCCCTTCAATTTATTAATAACTATATTTAAAACTCGTAAAATCACAGATTTGCCAGAAAACATTTTATTTTCAACGAAAAAATCCGCCTTTGAATCGCGTAATAAATAATCGGGATTTAAAAGGGGAAACCTCATGGTTTCTGTTTCTATCTCAGCAAATTTATTTCTTACTTTTGTATGCACCGCTTCCGAACCAAAACCTATGTTCGAAACTAAGTTCACATTGGGCAGGATGGTTAATTTATTCTGGATCCAGCACGCAAGAACCCACGGGTAATCCCATGAATCAATCTTTCCTTGATAAGTATTTTCAATTAATTTCTTCCAATATCGAACAATTTTTTTATCACCAAGTATATCCTGCAACCATCCTCCATCACGAATTTCAGGCCATATTTTCATTTGTGCATCATAATCCTTCCATGCCCTACGCCAAGATGCCCAACCCCACAGGTGTGGATACCGGGAAAAGTAATAGCTGTATCTTGTTCGCTTTTTACCAAATTGAAAATTATTTCCGCTTATCATAGCGATTCTCTCGTCATTTCTATATTTTTCTAACAATTCTTCACAAAATCGAAAGAACGTGGGATGAGGAAGGCAATCATCCTCAAGGACTATCGCTTCTTCGACTAAATCAAAAACCCAGTCCAGTCCGTTTGGTGGACAGTGTTTACATCCCATGTTCACATTTGAGTAATTGGTTAAAACCTCGCAGTCCCAATCCACACCGTCTATGATAGCACGAACATCTGCACACTTTTCTGCATCATCTGGATGGTTACTTCGTGGTCCATCAGCAATAACCAAAAGTATTGGTGGTTTTGCTTTTGCTATTTCTGCAAATACTCTTTTGGTAACCTCAGGGCGGTTGAAGACCATAAAAGCGACCGGGGTTTTCAATTGGTAACCAGACATTAGT
>JAKRWB010000342.1 GCA_022353185.1 ANME-2 cluster archaeon
AATTTTCTATCGAAATTTTCTATCGAAATTTTCTATCGAAATTTTCTATCGAAATTTTCTATCGAAATTTTCTATCAAACTTCCTATTGAAACTTTCTATTGAAACTTTCTATTGAAATTTGATGTTACATGTGTTTAAGATAAATAAATAACTACCTTCATATCACGAACACAAAGGTGAACCAGGCAATCAATACTAATACCACAGAATGTTTCAATCCTGCCATTGCTTCACCTTCCCCCATCTGTCCGGCTACCAGACCCGAAGAAAACCCCTGTATCAATGATGCATGGAAGAACAGGCGGTTGAAAGTCTCAGGATTAAAAACGCCTACGAATTTTTCAGCTCCACCACCGGTTCTGGCAGCACTGATACCAGCTTCAGCCATCACAGGAATGAAGCTGTAAGACAGTATCCCGATAACGAACAGGAATACAAAGAATGACATGTAACTGATGACTACATATATGACCATGTTGCTGAGCCTTTCTCGTTCCAATAGTTTAATGGTATAAGCATCAGTAGCAGCTACTTCCAGTACATCCGGGACATTACCACCAGCCCGACTGGCCTGGTTTATCAATGCTACAGAACGATGTATCAGTGGCGTTTCAACCCTGTCAGCAAATTTTTCAAGGGCTTCTTCAAATGATATACCCCAGGATAGCATGGAATCGATTTGCCTAATCTCCGGACTTAGTTCTCCATACTCACCTTTAGCAATCGTGTTGACTGAGCGAGTAAGAGTCATCCCTGACCGGTTCATCTCGGCAACATCCCTGAGGAAATTAGGGAAATATTCTTCAATCTTCTTGACAGTCCGTCTGTGAGTATATTGAAGTATTCCCGGCGGGATTATGATAATCAATATGCTGAACAGCACAACATGATCAAAAGCAGGAGTGAATCCGGTTTGTAAACCGCCAAGTATCATGAAGGTTATGGCAATAGGAAGGCTGAAAAACATTCCATAAATTGGCTGTCTTTTCATTTGCTGCTTAGGTGACTTCAAGAAATTACGTATTTTAATCCATTTCCTGGCTTCGGTCATTTCCAGCAGTACTTTATCCTGGTCTAATCCCTCTGATGAAAAATCATCACGTTCAAGATTATCCGGTATTATCTCATCTACCATTGCTTACACCTCCGGAGTAATGCTGGAAATAAGTATTACAAATATAAGGGTGGCTATAGGAATTGCGACGTATATCAGTAAATACATCAACATTAGATCCATTCCACCCATTGTGGCCATAACCGACATCATCACAATCAAAAATAGAGGGCCGGCAACAAATGCTGTGATATATGTCTCAGCAATCAGTCCCAGTGTCTCAAGGAACTCTTGTTGTTCTCGTCTATTCTCAATAACGTACTGCTGGGCTTTGATTTTGAAATAAGATTCCAAATCACCGCCTGATGAGACGATAGTAATTGCGCCTTGAAGAAATTCCTGAAACCTGTAAGATGGAGTTGTAGAGGCAACAGTCTTCATAGCTTGAACAAGGTCATTACCAAGCACTTTTATGTCCCTTACAATATATGATGCTTCTTTTGCTGCTTCACCGTATATTGTATTCTTTGCGAGACTGCTTAAAATATCGAGTGGTATCACACCGGCACCCGACATTGCAGACATATAGTGCACTGCATAGGGAAGCATAATATCGATATTTCGTTTTCGATCACTGTTAATGGCTTTTGGAGCATTCAAGAAAGCAACATATGTCCCTCCACCTAAAACAACAATAAGGAAAATGGTAGTTACCACCTTTAAAAAAATATTCTTATACTCGTGGAACCCTTCAAAAATATCAGTTATTATCGAGCGCGAAAGTGTAATGTCTGGTGCACCAAACAGTGATACAAATAAAACTGCTATTATTAGTCCAAATATTGCCATCAATATGGAACACATTACCGCCAGTGACAGGTACATATCATAACTAATGTTCAATCTGCTCTTGAGCAAATCCTGTCTCAAGTCAAAGTAATGTTCGCGCCGTTTTTTGAAGTATTCCCCGAATAAATGGTAAGAATAACTACTAACATGTCTAATTACCATAGAGTTCTTTCCTCACAATTTCCATCAACGTTCCTGGCTCACGATAGTACGTTACAACAATCTTGGCCACATCTTCATAATGTTTAACATTTTTCATCCGCGCCCATTCAAGAATCTCCTGTCTTCGTTTGAGTTCATCCTGAAGACGTTCATCATTCCATCCTCTGTTTTGCATTATGGATTCAAATACATATGACCTTCCAGAATAAAAGAATTCATCTTTTGATGCATTCCATGTGAAAACCTCGTTAGTCAGTAATTCTCCGGTCCTGGCATCAACTCCTACAATTTCTGTAACAGATTTGGCCCGTCTTACTCTTTCTTCACCAACCCTTACTTGCACCTGAATTATTACTACATCAAGGGCCTGGAGCATTATCCTGGGCACATTTATGGGGGGATTCTCAAGACGGTGTACCACAGATTGCACAGAATCTGCATGCATGGTCGAGAAGGTAGTGTGACCTGTACTCATTGCCTGGAATAACACATACGCCTCTTCACCCCGCACTTCACCTACAAGCAGGAATTCAGGACGCTGCCTCAATGCTGCCCTTAACAGGTCGTACATATCAATTGAACCCGCTTCTCCACCAGTGAAAGTTTCCCGGGTTACACCAGCTATCCAGTTAGGATGCGGCAGGTTCAATTCCCTGGTATCCTCTATGGAAACGATTTTCGTCTCTGGTGGAATGAACAGAGCTATGGCATTCATTGAAGTGGTTTTTCCTGAAGCAGTACCACCTGCAAAAATAAGATTCTTGTTATTCTCTGCAGCTAACCACAAATAGGCTGCAATGGATGTAGAATAAGTATGAAAGTCTATGAGATCGGGTGGAGTCAGCGGGCTTTCCTTGAATTTCCTGATAGTAAAGGAACTGCCTCTTGTGGTCACTTCCCGTCCCAGTGTCAACTGTATCCTTGAACCGTCAGGCATTGTGGCATCAAGTAGCGGGTCAGCAATAGAGATGTGCCTTCCACATATCTGTGCTATCCTGGTAACAAAGCCGTCAAGTTTTGACTCATCATCAAATTTAATATCAGCCTCGATTGAATCGTACTTCCGGTGGTATACAAACAGGGATGAATGTGGACCATCACAGGAAACATCCTCAAGATTAGAGTCATGCATTAACGGGTCTATAATTCCATATCCCATAAACTCGGTAAACAGGAAATACATTATCTTAGTAAAGGATATCGTATCAATTTTTATTTGATAATCCCAAAGGATATCTATCACTTTCTCCCGTAGATATTTCTTAGCACCACTTTTTTCCAGCTGGGTAAGGTTTACATCAAGGGTTTCACTAAGTCTCATTTTTAGCTCAGCGAAAAGTTGTTTTTCGCCCTCACTCAATTTTGGCTCAAGGGTTTGGTATAGATGACTATGGGTGTTAGGATTATAGACAACCCTGACGTAAGCATAGGGCTCATTCACTTCATAGACTTCAACTTCATCATAGGGGAAATTTTCTGGTAAAGATAAATCAACCAAAATTCCGTGCTTTTCCAGATCATAATCTTCAAGCACTATCTTTTCACGCTTAAAGCGCTTAGTAATGCGTTCAATAAAAGAAAGTTTGGGAATTGGTATTTCTTCAACGTCTGGAGATATGACCTCTTCAGTTTCCAGTTGAGTGATTTCCTTTAAAGTCTTCTCCCATATTGATTCTACGGAATCTGGCAATACTACTCTTTTGTGTTCTATTGCGCGACTGTCGCCGATACGTTTTCTCAACCTATCAACATTAAGTTTGTCTCCATCTGGCATGATAAGTTCAGACAGCAAGGGTTCTGAACTTGCAGATTCAGGTTGCATTGTATTGAGATCTACAATATTGTTTTCGGCATCTTGCACCTCATCAGCAGTTTCCAGTTCAGTTATATTATCTTGAGGTGTATCAGGAGTAGATATTTCGGATGACTCAATCTGTTCAGGTTTAGTTCCGTTTTCACCTTCATTGAAAGTATCTGGCATAACCTTTCGATGGTCTCTCATTATGCGGGTATTTTCAACCGATTTCAATCTACTTTTAAGGTCGATTTGATCTGCCTCCGAATCATTTTTTAACATAGTCAAACCTTTGTCTCCAATGCTACACAATTAATTTTTTTCATTCAAATTGATGTAATATTAAATCTATTCGTAATTTGAGATTCTGCCACACAATTACTTTAATTAGTGGTAGGTAAGTACTTATAAGTAACGATGACATACGACTTAAATTCTATGCAGGAAGACTACTATTTTGCCTGCCGCGAACTATTAAATAAGATATTACAGGGCAACATCAAAACAGAAATTGACCTTAACAGGGAAAAAAAGACGACAAGCGCCAAATATCGTCTTAGCAATTTGCCTGGCAATTCACTGATATTATCTCAGGCATTGCCTGATGAGTATGACAGTGTCATTGAATTGCTTCAGAGAAAACCTGTGAGGACTATTTCAGGTGTAGCTGTAATTGCGGTTATGACATCTCCTGCCCCATGTCCTCACGGCACATGCATACCGTGTCCAGGCGGCCCTTATTCTGATTATCATTCCCCTCAGAGTTATATGGGACACGAACCCGCAACAATGAGGGCGATTCAACATGATTATGACCCATATCGCCAGGTTACCGGACGGCTGGAACAGTTGAAGTTAATAGGACATCCCATAAATAAGGCAGAACTTATCATAATGGGCGGGAGTTTTACTGCAAGGAATGTATGCTACCAGGAATGGTTTGTAAAGCGGTGTATCGAGGCTATGAACGATTTCGGGGTAAATCACCACACCACTGATACTCCTGAGATTAAAGGTTTCAGGTACTTTGAGGAGGTCCAGGCGCAAAACGAGACTGCAACAGTGCGCAATGTGGGTATGACTTTCGAGACACGGCCTGATTGGGTTGGCATTGAAGAAGTGGATAGAATGCTGCTCTATGGCGGCACCAAAGTTGAGGTTGGTGTGCAGAGCATCTATGACAATGTGCTGGAAAAGATGAACAGGGGGCATGGGGTTTCCCATACAATAAGGGCTAACAGTGTGCTGAGGGATTCAGGGTTCAAGGTCGGATTCCACATGATGCCCGGACTTCCGGGTTCGTCTCTTGATATGGACCTTAAGATGTTCGAGACACTGTTCCAGGATGAGAGGTTCAGGCCTGATTACATGAAAATATACCCGACCCTGGTTACGCCTGGGACCAGGTTATATGATATGTGGAAGTCAGGTGAATATCAGGCCCTGGAACTGGAAGATGCGGTGGAACTTGTTGCGAATGTAAAGGCCATGCTGCCACCCTGGGTCAGGTTGCAGCGGGTGCAGCGGGATATTCCGGCATGGCAGATTGAGGGTGGTGTGACAAAGAGCAATCTCAGGCAACTGGCAGGTGAACGAATGAAGGAGAAAGGAAGTAGGTGTCGCTGTATCAGATGCCGTGAGGCTGGTCATAAGGGCCTTAAGGGAATCGAGCCTGAGAATGTCAGGCAGGTGGTAGTGTCTTACCGGGCCTGTGGAGGGGAAGAGCATTTCATTTCCTATGAAGATATTGAGCAGGATGTGCTTATCGGTTTTCTCAGATTGAGGTATCCACACGCTCTGCACCGGCCAGAACTGGAATCGGCGGCCCTGGTCAGGGAACTACATGTGTACGGGTCAATGGTCAGTGTGGGACAAAAGGCAGGGGAGAAGCAGTGGCAGCATAAGGGATACGGTGAAGAGTTGCTCAACGAGGCTGAAAAATTGGCAAAGGAGGCTGGGTTTGGCAAACTTGCCATCATTAGTGGTATGGGTGTGAGGGGATACTATCGGAAATTGGGTTTTGAGCGGGATGGGGCCTATATGTCCAAG
>JAKRWB010000343.1 GCA_022353185.1 ANME-2 cluster archaeon
GGAATAGTTATCATTCTATTTTTTGCATCAATTGCTGTATTTGCTCCTTATATCGTCCCCCACGATCCTCTGGAATTGAATCTGGAAGAACGGTTACTCTCACCCACTGCAGAACATCCAATGGGAACCGATAACCTTGGAAGAGACGTTCTGAGCAGAGTCATATACGGAACAAGGGTTTCATTGAGCATGTCAGCAGCAGTCGTAACAATAATTATGGTTCTTGGCATTACCATTGGCACTGCTGCAGGCTATTTTGGCGGTGTTATTGACGATGTGATAATGCGTGCGGTTGATGTGCTGCTGGCATTTCCGAGCATCATTCTTGCTCTTGTTATTGCCGGTCTTCTCGGGCCGTCACTGACGAATGTAATGATTGCTCTTGGTGCAATCTGGTGGGTGAGTTATTCGAGGATAGTCCGCGGTTCCGTATTATCGATAAAAGAAAAAGAGTTTGTTGAAGCTGCAAGAGCAATGGGGTGCGGTGATGTCTATATCATTACGCGCCACATACTGCCCAATGTTCTGTCTCCGGTAATAGTTCTTGCAACACTGGATATGGGTCATATCATACTTTCAATTGCTGCACTGAGTTTTCTCGGGCTGGGTGCACAGCCACCGATACCTGAGTGGGGCACAATGCTCAATGAAGGAAAACCATTCATGGAATCAGCGTCGCATCTGATGATCTTTCCTGGTCTGATGATTATGATCACGGTATTAGCATTCAACTTCATAGGGGACGGATTGCGGGACGCGCTGGATCCAAGGATGAAGGATGTGATGATAAAATGACATTATTAAGCATACAAAATCTAAAAGCCCATTTCCACACTGAAGACGGTGCAGTAAGAGCAGTAAATGGTGTTGACTTGGATATCGAAGAGGGTGAAAAGTTGGGTTTGATCGGAGAGACCGGATGCGGCAAGACTGTACTGGGTCTTGCGATCCTGCGCCTGCTTTCTGAGAACACTAAAGTTGAAGGTAGAATCCTCTATAAGGGGCAGGATCTTCTAACAATGAAAGATGACGAGATCTGGAAAATAAGAGGAAGAGAGATTGCCATGATATTTCAAAATCCGCTATCTTCTATGAACCCGGTTCTTACGGTGGGGACACAGGTCGCCGAACCCGTAGAATTACATCAGCACCTTAAAAAACAAGATGCAATGCAAAAGGTCATCGGGATGTTAAAATCTGTAAAAATACCATTACCCCAAGAACGGGTTAAGGAATACCCACATGAGTTCAGCGGTGGGATGAGGCAAAGAGCAATGATCGCAATGGGACTAATCTGCATGCCGTCGCTTATCATCGCAGATGAGCCGACCACAGGACTGGACGTCACGATACAGGCGCAGATAATGGAATTGATGAGGGAGTTATTAATAGACTCCGGGACTTCTATGCTGCTTATCACTCACGATCTCGCTGTAGCAGCCGAGCTATGTGATCATATTGCTGTGATGTATCCTGGTGAGATTGTAGAATATGCCAGTGTCAGGGATCTGTTCAAAGATCCAAAACACCCGTATACCAGGGGTTTTCTTAATTCTCTTCCTGCCAGGGGCTTAAAACCAATGGCAGGTACCAGCCCGAGTCTGATAAATCTCCCCGCCGGATGCAAGTTCCATCCGAGGTGTTCACTGGCAACCGAGAGATGCAGGAAAGAAAGGCCTGAACTGATAAACGTTGGAAAAAAGCATTATGTGAGGTGTTTTTTATATGATTGAAGTGAGTGGTTTAAAAAAATATTTTTCAACCGGGTTGTTTGGAAAAAAGTATATCAGGGCCGTGGATGGTGTGGACTTTGAGATTGAAAAAGGGGAGTCTCTCGGTCTAGTCGGTGAGAGCGGATGCGGAAAAACGACTGTTGGCAGGTTGATCCTGCGGCTTATTGAGCCTACTGAGGGGAAGATGATTATTGACAATATGAATTTATTTGAACTGAGCAAAAAAGATATGAGAAAAATGCGGCATAAGATGCAGATTATATTCCAGAACCCTGATGCATCTCTCAATCCGAGAATGCGGATTGGGGACTGCATCGCAGAGCCTCTGAAACTATATAAGATCGTAAGTAAGGAAAGAATGAATGATAAGATCATGGAACTGATAGAAACGGTCGGGTTAAACCCCGAACATGTAAATCGATATCCTCATGAACTCAGTGGAGGACAAAACCAGCGCGCTGTGATTGCAAGGATCCTGGCAATAAATCCTGAGTTTATCGTTGCTGACGAGCCGACTTCGGCGCTGGATGTGAATGTCCAGGCGCAGATACTTCATATATTAAGAGACGTGAAAGAAAAATTCGGCCTGACATGTTTGTTTATCTCTCATGATCTGGAGGTGATAAAAATAATGACTGATCGGGTCGCTGTGATGTATCTCGGGAAACTGGTTGAAATTGGAAAAACCAACGAGATATTTAACGATGCGAAGCATCCGTATACAAAAGCATTATTATATGCCATACCTGTTGCTGACCCTGACGCTACACGTAAGAAGATCATACTGGGCGGTGATATGCCAAATCCGATGTATCCACCATCAGGATGCAGGTTTCATACCAGATGCCAGTACAGCGAGAGGATATGCGAGATAGAGGAGCCTTCCCTGATTGGAAATGGTCACAAGGTGGCATGTCATCTGCAATGATAGAAGTCAAGGACTTAGTGAAAAATTATGGAGAGCATACTGCTGTAGATGGAATCAACTTCAAGGTTCAGAAAGGTGAGATCTTTGGATTTTTAGGACCAAATGGAGCAGGCAAGACCACGACACTAAATATACTGGCAGGTCTTTCACTTCCAAGTTCTGGCGTAGCACTCATAGCGGGACAGGATGTAACAAAACATCCGATAGGATGCAAGAAGAGGCTCGGTATAGCAACTCAGGATTCAAACTTCGATCACCACCTGAATATCAAGGATAATCTTTTTTATCAGGGGTTGTTGTACGGTATTTCGCGAAAAGAACTCAAAAAGAGAGTGGAAGCTGCGCTTCGGTGGGCCAAACTTGAGAAGTACCGAAAGAAACGGTTTCATCAATTATCTGGCGGGATGCAAAGAAGGCTTGTTGTGGCAAGAGCAATGTTATCAGATCCCGAAATTATATTATTAGATGAGCCTACGACCGGACTTGATCCGCAATCAAGAAGGCAGGTATGGGAGTACATAAAGGATTTGAAAGAGAACGGTAAGACAGTTCTTCTGACAACGCACTATATGGAAGAAGCAGATATTCTTTGCGATAGAATCTCCATTATCGATCATGGCAGGATTATAGCCTATGGAACGCCGGATGAACTTAAAAAGATACTGGATAACGATATTGTGATCGATATAAGTTTAAATCCTGAAGTTGTTAGCGAACACATCGAAAGGGATCTAAACAGTATATCTGGTGTTAATTATGTGAAAATAAGAAACCATGAAATAAGGGTAGGAGTGAACGACGATGCGGTTGTTGAGCAGGTGTTAATCAGCATAATTGCAAAAAATAAAATAACTGGCATTAATATTATCCATCCAACTCTTGAGGATGTTTTTCTGCATTTGACGGGTCGGGAGATGCGATGAACACAAGGGCAACAAAAGCAGTGCTTGCGATCTGGGAGCGCGAAATGTACGAATATCTGAACAACCTGCATATAAATGCCATGCGTCTTGCGGTGGAGCCACTATTATTTATTTTTATCTTTGGAATGGGACTTGGCAATCGAGTGGATATGGGCAATGTAAGTTACGTAGAATTTCTGGCACCTGGTATACTGTTTATGGTGGTGACAAACAATAGTTATATGACCATATCAATGAGGCTGATGATTGCACGGGACTGGGATAAAACATTAGTTAATGCGCTCACTGCTCCTGTAAAACCTTTTGAGATTGTGCTTGGCTACATATTCGCAGGAGTAACTCAAGCACTGGCAGCTTCTGTTATATTTATTTTATTGATGAACTATTTATTGGGAATATCTTTTGGTTACATACCTTGGTTAGTATTATTTATTGTGGCTACAGCGGCATTCTTCTCATCCCTTGGGGTTGCGATTGCAATGTGGCTGGATAACCCGCATCATCTGATGGTTGTAACATCTCTTGTTGTCATGCCAATGAGCTTTTTTTGCGGGATTTTTATACCGGTTGCTGATCTTCCGGAATGGATACAGCCTGTTATAGGTGCGATTCCGCTCACAAAGGCGGTGGAGGGAGCCAGAGCAATTGCATTAGCCACAAATGATCCATATCTATTGCAAAATTTAATATATATTCTAATATTTACGTTCGCTGTAT
The DNA here is from genome assembly GCA_022353185.1 of ANME-2 cluster archaeon. Classification (GTDB taxonomy): domain Archaea; phylum Halobacteriota; class Methanosarcinia; order Methanosarcinales; family Methanocomedenaceae; genus Methanocomedens_B. The sequence continues at coordinate 4,302 of JAKRWB010000343.1, forward strand.
TTTTGGTGGGTATACATATTTTTAAGAAAAAGGTAATAATTTGAACCTACGTTCCCAAACATTTAAGCGCATGATTATATACATTTTGCGTGCACATGTCAAGATAAATCTCGTCTGTGCAAACGGTTCATGATGTTATGTTATAAAATATCTAATCCATATAAAATTTTATTGTTATGGATTCGAAAATTTAACTGCAAGTAGGGCATTACTCGACAGTCCAGTCCATCCACTGGGCTGAGCGTAACTCCTTTGCAGTGTCACGGTCCACACCATAGACATTCTGGTAGAAGTCTAGCAGCCACTCA
>JAKRWB010000344.1 GCA_022353185.1 ANME-2 cluster archaeon
TTCATATGTTATATAAATATGTATTTACTGTGATACTATGTATGCTTTTATTACATAACTGGATTATGAGACTGTGCCGTTCCCGGGTAATGACCCGCTACTATGCTGCGAACACAAAATGATACCGAGAGAAGAGTACTACAAAGAACGGATGAGCCGCTAAGCATACTACTCAATATCTGCGATACTGTCAAGTATAGTGTCAGGTCTTATCCCTGAAGTCTCAACATCCTCCACACTTGAAGCCCCGGTCAGTACCAGTACCGTATGCATCCCCACATTTTTTCCTCCCAGGATATCAGTCTCAAGCCTGTCTCCCACCATGATGCAATCCCCTGCCTCCAGCCCGTACTCCCGGAGCAGCACATCCATTATGGGCCGGTTCGGCTTGCCCACCACTTCCGGCACCATTCCGGATGCAGCGGCCAGGGCAGCCACCATGCTCCCGGCACCGGGCAAAAAATCATCTTCATTGGGCAGCATGGCATCGGTATTGGTGGCAATGAACCGTGCCCCCTTCCTAAGATTGGCCAGGCCCGCAGCCAGCTTATCATACGTGAACTGCCGGTCCAGTCCCACCACCACACAATCCACATCCTGCCAGGCAATAGTATGGCCTGCACGTTCCAGTTCGGTCACCAGACCCTGCTCACCGATAGGAAAGATAGTGCTGGGCCCGTACTGCTGCCTGATATGAAGTGAAGTGGAATAAGCAGAAGAAATCACATCACCTGCACTGCACCTGATACCCATACCTTCCAGTTTGCCTGCAATGTCTTCCCTGGTGCGGGTGGCATTGTTCGTAAGGAAAACAACACGGCTGCCTGCCGCCCTCAGTCTTTCAATGGTTTCTGCGGCACCGGGGATGACAGACTTCCCGTGATATACCACGCCGTCCAGGTCAAGAATGTAAGCGGCAGGTCCGGCCATATTTCCCCCTATTTCTGGTCCAGCATAAGAATGTGGTTCATGGCCGACACAAGAGCCTCCACCGAAGCCATCACAATATCTTCATTGGCTGCGCGGGCGGTCATGATACGACCTTTCTCATCCTCCACACCAATGAAAACCTCGGCCAGGGCATCCGAACCGCCTGATATGGCTTCTATCCTGAAATCCCTTAATTTCATCTTGGTCTGGCCGTTAATGATGCTCTGGACAGCATTCAGGGCCGCATCCACCGGTCCCACACCTGTGCTGGCAGCGACCTTCTCTACACCTCTTATCCTTGCCCTGACCGAAGCCGTAGGAGTGATGATGTTCCCGGTCATTACAGAAACTTCTATCAGGTCTATCGGACGTTCTGATCTTTTCAGCTTGCCCATGGTGGCTTCTGCAATGGCAAACAGGTCACCGTCAGTAATCCTCTTGCCCTTGTTGCTCAGGTCCTTCATCCTGGACATTATCTCATTCAACTGGTCCGGGTCAGGTTCAAGTCCAGCGGTTTTTAAGGATTGGCTGACTGCATGTTTTCCAGCGTGCTTGCCCAGGACAATCCGGCGTTTATGACCTACCATTTCAGGGGTCATTATACCAGGCTCGAACGTCTCTGACCTGGTGAGCACACCGTGAGTATGTATACCGCTTTCGTGGGCAAATGCATTCTCGCCAACAACCGGCATCAGGGGTGATATCCTGACGCCTGTGTACCTTTCAACCATATGTGCGGTTTCCACCAGGTACTCGGTCTTGATATTGGTCTTAGCCCCGTAGATACTGTGAAGGCTCATGACAGTCTCGGCAAGGTCAGCATTACCTGCCCTCTCACCCAGTCCATTTATAGTGACCTGCACCTGTCTGGCACCTCCTTCAATAGCAGCCAGGCTGTTAGCCACTGCCAGCCCGAAGTCGTTGTGGCAGTGAACGTCAATTGGAATGGTGATATCCTTTTTGATATCTGCTATCAGGGCCTTCATAGCCGAAGGTACGAACACCCCGACCGTATCAGGGACGTTGATAACATCGCAGCCTGCTTCCTGGACAGCCTTGTTTATCTGTAGCAGGAAATCAAAATCAGTACGGGTGGCATCCATGGCACTGAACATGCATTTCGCGCCATGGTCTTTGATATGCTCAACCGCCTTTACGGCCATTTCAAGCACTTCTTCCCTGGTCTTTTTGATAGTATGAATACGCTGGATATCTGATGTGGGTACGAAAGTATGCACCATATCCACATTGCAATCCAAGCATGCATCAATATCTAACAGCACTACCCTTGACAGTCCACACACGTCCAGTTCAAGACCCATGGCAGCTATCTCGGTTACGTTCTGCTTTTCCCCGTCAGATGACATGGGGAACCCGGCTTCGATTATGTCCACTCCGAGTTTGTCAAGCTGGACTGCAATGTCTTTTTTTTGCTCAAAAGTCAGAGATACGCCAGGGGTCTGTTCACCATCTCGCAGTGTGGTATCAAAAATAGTTATGTGTGTTCCACGTATCGATTCAGGAATATAGAAAACGATCCCTCATTTTAGATTCTTTCATTTTAAAAAACCTCAGGTATAACATCGTGTTATTGTATAAAAGGGTTGTGAAGGTTGACCGGAGACTTTTTATTATCTTCTGCTTTGAAAAACCACAGAGAGCACAGAGGACACAAAGATAAGTGGCACCGCTCTGTGCTCTCTGTGTACTCTGTGGTTGAAAAACTTTGCAGCGAGTCCTTTTCCCAGAATAATTTTAAAAGTATCGTTGACCGGGCATGTCGCATTATTACTTTCAGTCTGCTCTTGGCTCGGGCTTAATATTGTCCCTATCAAACTAGATATCGGAGGTGAAAATTGATGGACGATGAATTCTGGAGTGGTATCGTTAAACGTGCTGCCCAATACCAACCTGTCAACCGCCGCAGCCAGTTCAACCGGCAGTTCAACAGGATAACACAAGTACAGAATGATCAGTAGGTGCAATCCGGTTTGCAGTTATCGGTATGTATTTCAATGTTTGACGCCTACTTTAATTCATGGAACAGACAGATAGGGACACTGTTGACAAAAACGGCGCCATTGATAAGAATAACACTATTGACGATAGTGAGGTTGTCAATAATAGTGAAAAACTAATGGTGATTCCCCTGGGTAAAGAATCTAAAAAAATAACCCAGGTTATTAGTAATGACACGGCAAGGCAGGTTATGGAACTGCTTGCCGACCAATCCATGAGTATCTCTGACATTGCCCACAAGCTGGATGTTCCACTAACCACCATCAAGTACAACATTGATAATCTGGTGGATGTGGGGCTGGCAAAAGTCGAGCGCATCAAGTACAGCGAGAAGGGACGGCAGGTCAAGATATATGGCCCGGTGCGCAAACTCATTGTAGTTGTGCCTGAAAAGACCGATAGCGCATCCATAGCTGATATATTAAAGAAATATCTGGGTGTCGTTCTGGCAGCAGTGTTTGCTTCCGGTATTGTGGAAGTTCTGGCAGGCAGATTCGGCAAATCCATGACCATAACGAATGAATCTGGATTTGCGGCCGACCTGATTCCCGAGATGGAAGCTGCGCCCAATGTTTCTGAAAGAATGGTGGATTCAGTTGTCGGTGTAATGAATGATACGGTACAAAAGTCGCTGTCCAATGAGACCCTGGCTGCAGCCACTTACTTTCCAGAGGCAGTTGAAGGGGGGGCAGAATTACCTGCTCATATACCATCTCCGTTCCTTGAACCATCAGTGGGTGTTGAATCAGTCCGGAATGCTGCCGACCTGGGGCTAACATCACATGTGGGTCTGTGGTTCATGTTGGGTTGTATGTTTATTATTACATTGGTAATTATCGTGGATTATTACAGGCAAAACAAGTAATGCTTTTCTTTAATTGGGTTACTTTTATCGTTGAAACAACCATATTTTACTAAGATCAAACCCATGAGAATCGCTTTGAAAGTAGCATATATCGGAACAGAGTTTCACGGATACCAGATACAGTCCAGTGTACCCACTGTTGAAGGGGAACTATTCAGGGCACTTGAAGAATTGAACATCATTAAAGACCCTAAAAGCGCCCGTTACATTGGTTCCGGTCGAACAGATACCGGTGTCCATGCTCTGGAACAGGTAATTGCCTTTGATACTGATAATCCAAAACTTGCCATACCAAGAGTAATAAACAGTGTGTTGCCCCCATCTATCTGGACGTGGTCCAGAGCCGAGGTATCAGATGACTTTGACCCCAGACGACAGGCCGTAAGCAGGGAATACAGGTATTTTATGTGCGGTGAATGTTTCAATATTCCATTGTTGCGTAAAGCAACAAGGGTGTTAAAAGGTACTCATAATTTCTCAAATTTTGCTTCCATTGACGTTGATAAAAATCCAGTCCGAACAATCGAATTGATAGACATCAGGGTGGATGGAAGGTTCATTGCTCTTGACATCAAAGCGGACAGTTTTCTGTGGCACATGGTACGCAAGATAGTAACAGCCTTGAGAATGGTAGGTAACGAAGCAAGGGATGTTGAATGGCTGGAGCGCATGTTGTACCCGGAAGAGTTTGAAGAAGGACTTGAACCCGCACCAGCATACGGTTTATTTTTAAAAACAGTAGGCTATGATATTGACATAAACTGGGTCGATGATGCTTATTCCAAGAGGTTGCCTGCTGAGAGACTTTTCGAGCAGTTCATGTGGCACGGTGTTATGGCAGAAGTATTCAAAACACTAAAAGACAGTATGCAGCCCTAGGAAAAAACAACCTGAAAAACTATGACACTTATTGCCTTTGAACTCTCTGGCGAAACTCCCGAAATACCTACAGCTGAAATTGTAGGGGCTCTGGAATCTGAAAATATTGATTTTTTGGTAAAGTATCAACTGGAACAGGTACTTGTTATTGAAACATCCAGTATTGATGCTGTACTGGTAGGTGAACTTGCCAGTCGTCTGGCAATGACACGGCACATAATCAAAGTGTCAGGTATTTCATACGCAAACCTGACTGATATTATTTCGATGGCAGAAAGGATGGACATCTCAAAAACTAATTCCTTTACCTACAATGTCAGAGCTAAGAAAATAAAACGTAAAAGCCCCATATCTTCTGAAGATATTGAACGTGGTATAGGCAAAGTACTGTATGACAGGGGTTACAAAGCAGACCTGGTCAAACCCGATATCCAGTACCGGGCAATATTAACTGACAATAAATGCATTTTTGGACCTGTTATGGCTTCCACTGATAGCAGTGCATTTGAAAGGCGTAAACCTCATAAAAAACCATTTTTCTATCCTGGTGTACTTATGCCAAAATTGGCACTGGCTCTGGTAAATATTGCCCGGACAAAAGAGGGCAGTGTTTTTCTTGACCCTTATTGCGGCACTGGCGGGATAATGGTGGAAGCCGGACTGATCGGTGCAAGCACTCTGGGGTGTGATGTGCAAAGAAAGATACTCATGGGTGCAAAGATGAACCTGGATTTTTATTCGGTGGACTATTCGCTCATGTTCCAGGATGCCGGGGGTATGGCATTGAGGGATGATTGCGTTGATTGTATTGTAACTGACCCGCCTTATGGAAGGTCGGCATTTATACAGGCACAATCACTGGAGAAATTGATGAAGAATTCTCTTTGTGAGATGTACAGGGTATTGCGACCCGGTGGGCGTCTGGTGATGGTATCGGAGCGTCCGGTTGAGACCTGGGCCGAAAATGCCGGGTTCAGGCTGGGGGATATGTTTACTCAACGGGTACATCGCAGTCTTACCAGAAGGATTACCGTGCTGGATAAATGATATTCATGCATAATAGAATGGTGACTACATAATGAATAATGAAAATCACCCTGACCTAAATCTATCAGAACTTGAGACAATAATCGGATACACTTTCAACGATAAACATTTAGGTCTAAGAGCAATAACCACACGCGCCTATTCCAGCCTACATCCACTTCTACCCGACAACCAGGCCCTGGAATTCCTTGGTGACGCTGTGCTGTCGCTGGTAACTGCTGAATTGCTATACGAGAAATGGCCACACTTAAAAGACAGGGATGCCCTTTGTGATATGACACCTGAAGGTGTGATGACAAAGATACGGCAGGAAGTTGTGAACAACCAGTATCTGACTGAATGCGCCACAAAACACAACCTGTGCCAGAAAATCTATGATGAAAATGCACACCCTCCTGCCATTTCCAGTACCTGTCATGGTGACGACATAATTGAAGCCCTCATTGCAGCTATATATCTCGACAGTAAAAGAGACATAACCCCTGCCAAGACATTTATACTCCAGTTCCTGGACCTTCCCACTCTTCTTAACAACGAAAAAAGGCTGCTTGCAATGGTGACCACTAAAAATCCTAAAGATAAACTCATCCACAAAATACAGGAATTGATGAAAGACAATCTTACCATAGACTACCCGGTAATAGAAGATAGGCTCGACAAGATTGATAATACCCATCACTTTGTACTCGGTATACGTATTGATGAAAAATTACTGCCCGGGATTACAGGAGAAGGGAAGAATAAGCTGGAAGCACAATATGAAGCGGCAGATAAGGCTTATCAACTACTTGAGGATATCCATTGGGACCTTTCAAAGATTAATACGGCAACTGTTGAAACAAATGATTCCAAATAAAATCATGGGTACACGGGTCGGATTCCCCAAGGGCATACATTTATTTAAGTGGTCAGCAGGTTGACGAAGCTATACTAGGAGTCCATGGTATCAAACGAGAGGATAAGGAAGATCCGTTGTTGCTACCATGGAACCGTTCACGCTGTGAATACATGAATGCACCCACATGAAATTCTGTGGTCGATGCGGCATGGTACACGACGTACGCACAATATAATTCTCTAACATCAAAATTCTCACTTGGCTACCATAAGCATTTAGAATATGTGGACTCGCTTTGCAAAAATAAATATAGTTTAAAAGAGTAAAATCATATTCTATATTGCACATTAGATGCTTTGCAGAATGATTAAATATTAAATAAATCAGACGTTTATCGGAGAAAAACCTAAATCCATTACAATTGAGATAGAACATTTTGAAGGAATAAATAATGAATCCAAAATCTCCCGATGATAAAAGGTTACTGCAACAGATTAAGTTAACAAACTTCCTGTCGTTTGGCCCTGAAACTACATCTATAGATCTTAAAAGCCTGAATATCCTTATCGGTATCAACGGTGTTGGAAAATCAAATTTGATAGAGGCAGTGGCATTGATGCGGGCAACACCCATGGATATAGGCGCAGTGGTTCGGAAAGGCGGTGGTGCTTCAGAATGGATTTGGAAAGGAAAACGAAAAAGTGCTGCAACTATCGATGTAGTTTTTATTAATCCAAAAGGAAATAAACCACTTGTCCATTCACTATCTTTTTATTCCGATAATGGGAGATTCCATCTACAAGATGAGAGAGTCGAGAATGAATCCCCTTATGGCAATCAAGATGATCCATATTTTTACTACCGTTTCCAAGACGGTCATCCTATCGTTAATACAAATGACGAAAAAGGACGCCAATTAGCGAGAGAAACAATTGATCCGACCCTTTCTATCTTATCTCAACGTCGTGACCCTGAACATTATCCTGAAATTTCATATCTGGCAGATGCTTATGGGAGTATCCGTATTTATCGCGAATGGGCTTTCGGTAGGAACACAGTATTCAGAGAGCCGCAGAAAGCCGACATGCGAAATGACAGACTAGAAGAGGATTTTTCCAATTTAGGGTTATTTCTAAACAGGATCCGTCGGCACAAGCCAAAAGCTAAGACGGAGATATTGGAGGGGCTTCGTGAACTCTACGAAAACTTGAGTGACTTCGACGTAAGTATAGAGGGTGGCACTGTTCAGGTATTCTTAACAGAGAACGAGTTTACGATTCCAGCTACACGTTTGTCAGATGGCACGTTGCGCTATCTTTGTTTGCTTGCTATCTTATGTGACCCAGAGCCTCCATCTCTCATTTGTATCGAAGAGCCAGAACTCGGATTGCACCCAGACATTCTTCCAAAACTGGCGGATTATTTGGTAGCTGCTTCTAAACGCACACAGCTAATTGTTACAACACACTCGGATATCCTTATAGATGCTATGACTGAAAGACCGGAAGTTGTATTGGTTTGTGAAAAGCACAATGGATGTACAGAAATTCGAAGATTGAATCAAGAGGATCTTAATGCTTGGCTAAAGGAATATCAGCTTGGGGCGTTGTGGATTAAGGGTGAGCTTGGAGGCACAAGATGGTGAATAAAACCACCATCTACATTGAAGGAGGAGGTGACTCAAAACAACTTCGTTCACTTTGTCGTAAAGGATTCCGCGAACTGCTCATAAAATGTGGCTTTAATGGCTACATGCCAAAGCTCGTTGCTTGTGGGGGAAGAGATTCAGCATTCAATGATTTCAAGATTGCTCATGCAAACAAGAGCAACTCTGACTATGTAGCTATGTTAATAGACAGCGAAGATCCATTGACAGATTTGGAAGGTTGGGACCATTTAAAAAGACGTGATGGGTGGGATAAACCACTTGGTTCGGAAAATGATCAAGTGCTTTTTATGACGACATGCATGGAAACTTGGATAGTTGCGGATCGAGATGCGTTAACCAATCACTACGGGAGCGAACTTCTAAAATCGGCGTTACCACCATTGGTTGATTTAGAATCGAGATCTCGTCAGGATATTCAGAATGACTTATTCCATGCAACCCGTGATTGTTCCAATGCCTATAAAAAGGGGAATAGATCCTTTTATGTGCTTGAAAAGTTGTCCCCTAATGAACTGGAATCGCATCTTCCAAGCTTTGTTCGCGTCAAACATATTTTAGAAAATAAATTACTCTAATGTAATAGCAATATGTAACCAGTGGTGGAGGGGGGGTGACCTTGACCGCAATAATATCGGCGATGTGGCTTATTATATTGAAAAAAAGGATATATATTAATATTGTTGTTTTTTCTTGGATTTTGCGCCTGAATATAAATTTAGAAAGCTAGCAAGCTTGTAAAGTTATTAATTCTGAGCATCCTCCTGATGCTCCGTTTTTCTAAAAAGGGATCGGTGACGAAAATTGTTTTCATTAGGAACTACATATAATCGGAAGTACTGAATATGTGGTAACCTTTATACCCTTATTCTCCATTCATTACTAATTGGTGGAACAATGTTAGAGATAAAGTATGATTTTAAAAGTTCAGATGTTAAACTGGTTGAAAGGATAGTCAACGACGAAAATGTTCACATAAACCACATTATTCTGGATAAAGGACAGAATATGCCAGAACATTTTTCCAATTCAAATGTGTACTTAATCATCATACAGGGTGAAATGAAACTGACATTAGGAGAACAGGAAGCACACGACTACCTGCATGGTTCGATAGTCAATATCCCGTACAACACAAAGATGTTTGTTCAGAACGAGCATTCACCACTTTTGGAATTTTTTGTTATTAAATCCCCTAATCCAAAAGATTTTAAACAATGATCTGCAGCCTAAAGAAACCATGATTGAAGCCAAAAATGAAATTTGTATTGTTTGGCTAACAAGTTTTCAAATCAGTTTGAAATACTTTTTAACCCTTAGTCTTATTTGCTTC
>JAKRWB010000345.1 GCA_022353185.1 ANME-2 cluster archaeon
ACCTTGCGGTGTTCGGGCAGCATGATGCCATTTCGCACTGCTTCAGTCCGTAAGCCCAGGATGGCATCCACTATTTTGATGCCACGTGGGCAGCGTTCCTGGCAGGTATAGCATGTGGTGCACATCCACAGGTCATCGTCATGTAATACATCCTTGTCCCGACGGGCCGACTGCACAATACGACGGGTATTCAGACTTGTGTAAGTACCAGAGGGACAACCGCCCGTGCAAGTACCGCACTGCATACAGGTCTGTATGCTAAATCCCATATCTTCTAAAAGCTGTGAAGGTTTGGTCATTGTTTCACCATTATTTATAGGGGTTAATTTTTATACCAGGTCAATGACCCATCGGGTGATCGCTGCGCGGGATTGATGACATTGAATAGTTGAATATTTTCTTCTTACAAGAGACTTTTTAATTTCTTCTGGATAAATGAATCCATGTAAGGATAATCAACCTCAGAGGACACAGAGAGCACAGAGTGTTGCCACTTTTTTCTGTGCTCTCTGTGGTTTTTCAAACCAGAAAATAATACAATGTATCTCTTACAAGACACTCAGGTATTTATCCATCTCATAGGGAGTTACCTGTATCCTGTAATCATCCCATTCCCGGTTCTTGATCTCGATGAACCTGTCAAAGATATGGTCACCCAGAGCCTTGCGGACGAGTACGCTCTGCTCTGTGGCATCGATAGCTTCCTTCAGGTTGGATGGAAGTGATTTGATACCGGCACTCTTCATCTCAGCCTTGTTCATTGCAAAGATGTTCTTCTCTACCGGGTCTTCAAGTTCATATCCATTCTCGATGCCCTCAAGACCGGCAGCCAGCATTACAGAGAATGCCATGTATGGGTTGCATGCAGGGTCCGGACAGCGCAGTTCCATTCTTGTTGCCAGTTCTTTACCTGGTTTGTACATTGGTACCCTTACAAGGGCACTGCGGTTCCGATTTGCCCATGCCACATAGACAGGAGCCTCATATCCGGGCACCAGGCGCTTGTAGCTGTTCACGGTTTGGGCCAGCACAGAACACATTTCATTGGCGTGTTTCAGGATGCCTGCAATATAATTCTTACCGATCTTTGAAAGGTTGTACTCTTCATTAGCATCATAGAATGCATTGGAACTTCCCTTGAAAAGACTCTGGTGCACATGCATACCGCTTCCATTCTCACCAAAGATGGGTTTAGGCATGAATGTGGCATACAGGCCTTCCTTTTGTGCGACTTCCTTGACTACCAGCCTGTAGGTCATGGTGTCATCTGCCATTTTCAAAGCTTCATTGTACCTGAGGTCAATTTCGTGCTGGCTAGGTGCCACTTCATGGTGGCTGTATTCGACTTTAATGCCCATCTTCTCCAGTGCGAAGACTGTCTCCCTGCGCAGGTCGGTGGCAAGGTCAAGGGGTGTTAGGTCGAAGTAACCGCCTTTGTCGATTATTTCAGGACTGTCACTGGATTTAAAATAGAAATATTCCAGTTCAGGACCTACATAGAAAGTATATCCTTTATCTGCAGCACGCTTCAGGTTGCGCTTGAGCACATACCTGGGGTCGCCCTCAAAGTGACTGCCATCCGGGTTTAAGACATCAACAAACATCCTTGCTGTGGCTCTTTCCTTTGGTCTCCAGGGCAGTATCTGGAAAGTGGATGGGTCAGGCATAGCGACCATGTCACTCTCTTCGATATCCCGGTATCCTTCAATTGAAGAACCGTCAAATCCCATGCCCTCATCCAGGGCGAGTTCCAGTTCCTCTTTGGTTATAGCAAAGCTCTTCAAGGTTCCCAGAATGTCTGTGAACCACAATCGAATGAACTTCACATCATTTTCTTCAACAGCTTTCAGAACGTCATCTTTTGTTTGCATTTCATAACCTCTTGTGTTGTAGGTAAACTACGGCATAGTTCCTATTTAATAGTATATAAAAATATCTCAAACATTAAGGTAATAATCGGAAGCAATCAAATTAGAATTAAATCAGGCATTTCTCATTTGATAGTTCGATTATATCAGCCAACTGT
>JAKRWB010000346.1 GCA_022353185.1 ANME-2 cluster archaeon
AGGGGCGGGGTGAGCTTGAGATCACGGATGTGAATAATTATTATATCGACCAGGGGCGGATGGGTTATAAGGTGCTGGACGGATACTGGAGCGATGCGGGGACGTTTGAGAGTTTGTTGAAGGGTGGGATAATTGTACAAAAAAGGTTAGAAAAAATTGCACATTCCTGTTAACAGTGATCTTTAAGAAATATAATATGGGGGAGTGCGGCAACCAACACTGTTCTAATACATAATTGCTGTCGCTTATTAACCAATTTGGATAATCAAATTGTAGGATTAAAGGTCGAAAACTACTTAACCGCCTTATCCAATAAAAGTATAAGAACTTAAAGTAAATCAAGTGATGATATGAACTGTCCCTTGAAGGTAATAGCATGTTGAAAATGATGCAAACAAAACTGCAGGAAAATACTGTCGGCAAGATCAATGAGCTTGCTGGTGAGTCCCATATTGACACATCGACACTACTTAGTCGACTTATTGAAGATGGATTGCAGTTAGAACTTCTTAAACGATCTACCCAGTTGTATGCTCAGGGTAAAGTTTCGATGTGGAAGGCTGCCCAGATGGCAGGTGTTAGCTTCTACGAAATGATGGCTGAAATTAAAAAATGTGGTGTACTTCTTCAGTATGGGGCAGATGATTTTGAATCAGATGTTAGAACGCTTAAGAAACTTAAGGGTAATATCTAATACTTCTCCTTTGATATATTTGTCAAAGATCGGGAAACTTGAATTATTACGTGATATATATTCTACAGTATATGTTCCTGGTGCAGTGGCAACTGAAATACTTCGTGGAAAGGAGCTTTCCAATGGATTTGCAAGTGCTATCGAAGTAGAAGGGGCTATTGATAATGGATGGATACAGGTTATTGAATTAGATGCCAAAGAAGAGAATGTTGCAGAAAAGTATTCTATAGATCCGGGCATTCATCCGGGTGAAGCAGTCGTGCTTGCCGTGGGACATCGTTTTGATCTATTACTGTTGGATGATCTGGGAGCACGCACGTTTGCAAAAGCACTTGGTTTTGATATTGTAGGTACGATCGGCATAATTCTACAAGCTTATGATTATGGATTGATGTCTTTTAACGAGTTCGAAGAAAGTTTGGACGATTTGGTACACTATGACTTCTGGATTCATCCCCATCTAAAACGAAGAATAATGTCAGAAGCCGAATCTATCAAAAATCTGAAGAATATATAAGCGAGCGCATTAACTGGAGAGCGAAAATCGGGAGACTCAAGAGGGAGGAAATACCCGAAATTCCAATAACAGCAATCAGGGAAGCACTTGTCAATTCTTTTTGTCACAGAGATTATTATGCTCCTGAAAGCAACAAGATCGCAATATTCAAGGACCGCGTGGAGATATGGAATCCCGGAACATTTCCGGAAGGCCTCACTCCTGAGGATTTTATCACGGGTGAGGAGCAGTCGGTCCTGAGAAATCCTTTGATCGCGGAGATTTTATATAAGTCAAAAGAAGTTGAACGATGGGGGGTCGGGCCTGAAAAGAATCTATGAAGAGTGCATGGCCGACAACGTGAAGGTTGAATTCAAGGATCTTAAGACGGGATTTTTAGTGGTGTTTTACAGATTTGAGGGTACTACCCCCAAAACCAGGGATAAGATTTTGCTTCTCATCAGGCAAAATGAAGGTATTACAAAGGAAGGTATAATTTTATGGAAGGGGGCCAAGCAAAGGAGGTCGCTGGGAAATTCAGCCAGGCAAATGAAAGAGGATCTCTTTTATGTTGTGTGGGTAAATATTAGACAGGATTTATAGGATGGGGTGAGCCATTTATGTTCAGTTAATTCGTGTCTAAAAAATTATCTATAAGACACGGATTTCACGGATGAACACAGATTTCAACACGATCAACATCAAAACCGAAAATCTGCATCCAAAATGTAAATCACCAATACACTTAAACCACATAACTTAAATATCTCAAAACCGTCCTCATAAAAAATATTTAACTGGTGATAAAAAATGAAAGGCATTATCCTCGCAGGCGGTACAGGTTCCCGCCTCTACCCCCTGACCAAAGTAACGAATAAACATTACTGCCGTGTACGACAAGCCCATTATCAATTAACCGCCGCATGTCTGATAAATACCGAATGGGATAATCATGGTATCAGGACGGGGCCATGTCCTCTAATTCAGTGGGAGTCAGGACAAACTACATAAAACCAGAGATCATAACTATATTAAATAAACTAAGTAATTAATATTCAAAATATATTATACAATGGTGAAATATTTATGCAAACGCTTTCTGTCGACTTCCCGAGAGACTTGATGAATATATTTAAGGTACGGGAAAAGGACTTTGCGAAAGTTGTAAGGGAATCATTATCATCAGAACTATATCGAGAAGGTCTCGTATCTATTGGAAAAGCTGCGGAAATTGCTGGAGTTTCAATATGGGAAATGCAGGATATTCTGACAAAAAGAAAAATTCCACTTCAGTATTATCCCGAGGATCTTGATAATGACATTGAAACATTGAAGAAGGTCCTTAAGTGATCGTCTTATCTGATTCAGGCCCACTTATAGCATTATCTAAAATTAATTATCTACATGACTTTCGGATAAATCGATTTCACCAACAACCTAAATGTCACAATCATTCAATATAATCTTTAATAGTTTTCAA
>JAKRWB010000347.1 GCA_022353185.1 ANME-2 cluster archaeon
TGCGTTCTTTGCGTTCTTTGCGTTCTTTGCGTTCTTTGCGTTCTTTGCGTTCTTTGCGTTCTTTGCGTTCTTTGCGGTGCAGTATTTCATGAATTATATATTTCAACAGCTATACCCCCGCCGGCAGCAACCAACAACAACCGAGGCCGCCGCCCACATATCTAGCAACCAGGCGCAGGGTGTGGGGCTAAGCGTGAGGAGCGGCCGGGTGAGCAGAGGCAGGGCAAGCGAGTGGAAATGTCGGGAGGCGGGAGAGGGAAGGAATGAATAGTGCTGGATTTCTGCAGAAATTAACCCGCAGATGCAACCTTAAATCAGCGTAAATCTGCGTGACCTGCACGCCTTTCGGGCGTAGCAGGCACTCAACTCCGCAGGAGATGAGTGTATCAGCGTATTGAAAATAACTGGAAAATAGGACAGTGTCCATTCACCTGATCTTCAGAGATCAAAAGAAAATACCTGTGTCACGGCGGTGGGTTCGGTTTCAGCGAACAAGGCAGAGGGGACGCAGGTGGTTTAACAAGTTCCGGAGGGAAAGCGGTGCTGCCATTACGCCGCAGGTGGCACCGTGCTCTATCACCGCCTAGAATGTACATTGAGATTTTAATCGCCTGCGTCTTTAAGTTAGCCTATGTTGCCCGGGAAGTGGGAATTGCATATCTTGCGACTGCGGGTGGGCGGAAGCAGCAAAACGCGCCGCCTTTGGTGTGGTTGTTGCCTGGGGTCTGGCTATTTGGACCGTGCATCGATATTTTCTAAACTCCCAAATGACCGATAGGTTCCTTTCATTAGTTCAAAGACCAAATGATATAAACTATGAATACAGAACTGATATAGTGCATAATAATATGATCGAAGATACCTATTCAGTAGTCTGGAAACTTGAAACTCAACTGATTATTAAACCAAGAATTATTATTCAGGAAGAATCAGGGGAAAAGATCAATGAACAAAGAAGAGAATACCTCGTGTAGGGTTAAGATTGTCGGCAGGGATGACAAAAACAGGCCGATTTTAGAATTTTTTGGCGATGAGGCTGAATGTGGGAGTGTGCTTTCCGTCCTGGCAGGCAAAGAGGAAATAGTTATACGAACAAAAAAGTCTGCTTAAATCTGTAAATTTCATGATATACCTTGACACATCTTTTCTTTATTCACTTATCATGAAAGACAAGATGCACCCATTTTGCCGGATCATATGGGATGATACACAGTCGCAAAGGTTGACGGTTGCCGTTAGTATGCTGACAATATGTGAAACCCTGAGCTTGATAGAGAACAGGGACCGCATCTCTAAGATTGAAGTGATTAATCGGATAAAATCCATTCTCAAGGTTCAGAAATGCAGATTTATTGGTTCTGATTCGGTTAATGTCTTTAAAGAGGCTGTTCCTTTATGGCAAAAATACGGCAATGTGGATTTCTTTGATATTCTGCATTATCTCACGATGAAAAGTATGGGTATCGAGGAAATCTATTCTCTCGATGAACATTTTGATTTGTTTTTGGACATCAGGCGGGTTTTTAAAAGCGTATGATGCAGGGCAGCAGTGCACCTGTTACGAAGGTCTTTTTCCCGGGCGTGATGTCCAGTGCCACGGTATAGCTTGCTTTCTTTCGCTCTTTGATGAGACTGGAAAGGCATAGTTACCAGAGAAAGGCCAATCTAGATTACAAATCCATAACATCTGGACAACAAACGTATAATATTTAAGTTTTAGTCATTCAACGGATTTAAGTGCCTTCAATTCGTCCCTGGCTTTTCCCTCGATGACTAGTTCAAAAGTCTTAGGCCCATTTTCAAAAATTAGGTCTTCTAATATACTTAAACCAGTGTGGGCATATTCTGTAGCAATTTTTTTTATTTCAGGTCCGTTTTTCATCACTTGTATATCATCCGTCTCTTCCAACGCTATTGCAGCCATTGTCCAAAGGTCATCATCTTCGAAGCTGCTTACATTGAGAAGACCATTTGTGTTTGTTACTGGTGTCCTCTTCCCTGTCTTATATCCTAAAGCAAGACACATCATGAAAATATACTTATATTCCCGGTCTTTTTTATCATTGCCCTTAAAAACAAATCCTT
Organism: ANME-2 cluster archaeon; assembly: GCA_022353185.1. Classification (GTDB taxonomy): domain Archaea; phylum Halobacteriota; class Methanosarcinia; order Methanosarcinales; family Methanocomedenaceae; genus Methanocomedens_B. Next base: position 2,086 of record JAKRWB010000347.1, read on the forward strand.
GTTGTAATTCTTTATATTTATCTCTGATTTCATTGTTAATATTGATGTTCCTTCCAAAAATGTCCTTTAGTCCCATTGTCTCACCTCTGTATGCCCTTCAATCTTGACTAATCTATACTCTTGACTGATATTCTTTGAAATTATGGAACGGTACTTCGTTGTATATTCTTGATCTTTTACAAGTAATACTACTTGATTTCCGTCAAGAAAATTTGGAAGGTTATTCCAAATATTTTCCCTTTGTTCATTGTCAGTATTCGCAAGCGGGGTATCAATAAATATTGGAAACTTAAAACCAGAAACATCTGCAAGTGCAGCTATGAATGATAAAAGAAGGACCTGCTTTGTCCCACTAGATATATCTCCAATTTTTTCATTCCCTTTAGAGTCACGAAGGCTCATATTATATATTTCATCTATTTCAAAATCCTTATAATTGTGCTTGTCCCAATGTAGTTTTTGGAAAGATTCAAAAGTTTTCTTTTCAACCTTATTTCTGACTTCCTCTAATATCTCATCGGTCATTTGATAAAGATGTTCATATGCCCGATCCATAAAATCTGCGATAACCTTCATAGAATTGTAATTATCGAGTTTCCGGGCAGCGATATCATTTTCTCTTCTTTTTATTATTCTATCATCATTTTTTTTGCGAATTTTATTTTCTAATTCAGTAATGCTTCTTATTTGAGGATTTTTCGAGTTGCGCAATTCAGTTCTTTCATGGTCGAGTGTTTTTATATCCTCTTCGTTTATATCTTTCAATTTAGCATTAATGTTTTCAATCTCTGCAAGGTTCCCATTAATTTCATTTCGTTTTGCATTGATTATGTCAAGTTTTGATTTACGCCAATCAATCAACTTATAGGGTAATACTTCGAATAAATTTTTTATTACAAATTTCCCATCAATAAGATTATCAGAAAGGTCGCTAAGATCTTTCTGCTCTAGCATTTTAATTAATGCTTCTCTACCATTTTTAGCTTCTTCATTTCCATTTATATCCAGACTCCGACCACACAGACATGTTTCCGTTTGGAGAAGTTCTTCGATATATACATTTTTTATTTTCGGAGGGAGTTCGCCCTTTATTTTGGATGTTTCTATTATTTCAAGTAGATTTAAAATGGGTTTAGAACATAAAGCTAAAGGAGCATTCTTAAGAAGAGATTCGTTAAGTTCATCCTGAATTGATTTTATCTTTTCTTCATGCTCATTATTCTTGATTTCCAAGCTTGCCCTGTTTTTAATCCATTCATTGATCAGAGGTATATTCACTTCACTTAATATTTTATCAATGTCTATAATTCTTTGTTCGGCTGTATCAAGTTGTATTTTGTAAACACCCTTTTGTTTTTCCAATGCTTCCAGTTCTTTCTCTATGTTTTCTATGGCTCTTTCATTTTTTAGAATCTCTTTATTGTCTTGCCCTTTAGACTTATCACTATATACTTTATCGCGGGAAACTTCTAGGTGCTTCAACGCCAATTTCAATTGTTGTATCTGGGATACTTTTTCAACAGCAGCTTCTATGTTAGCTGAATCATATAATGAAAATATTTTCTCAAGTTTTTCTCCTTCGAAAAGGAAGAACATATGAATGTCTTCAGGGAGTATTGAATTTATGATTTTATCACAATAGGCTGCATTATTTATAGGTGTTGCTTCGTTCCCCTTCCATTCTAAAACACTTGGATTATAATATCCATCATATTCCATATCATTCCCGTACTTCATACAATAAGCATTCCTGCTTATGACATATTTTGGGGTACTCTTACCATCATCGTTTAAAGTGATCTCAACTTCCATTGTATCTGATTCCCCATCGCTGAGCTCATCTTTCTTTTCCAGATTGAATGGGTGGGAATTTTCTTCAATCTCTTCACCAAGATCCTTACCATATAGACACCAACAAATAGCAGATAAAAATGTAGTCTTGCCAGTATCTGCCTTTGCTTCTATAATTGTAAACTTCTCTTGAGAATCATCTAAAAAATCAATTGTTTGTTCCCCTTTAAAAGGTCTGAAATTTTTCATTTTTATCTGAGATATCCACATGATATATCACATCTCTTCTTTTTTACTTAACTTAGTGGCAAAATCGATATAATCCTTCGTATATTGTGGTTTTGAATATACTACATTCTGCCTTTCTATATCAATAATCTCAATAAGAAAATCCTTCATACTATCTGAATCTTCCAAGTTACAGATCTTTTCCCTTATAATCTCGTTAAGTTCTGTTTTTCTCATATTATCACCTTAGATTCAATAATGTCTTATACTTTACAATCTTGTTCATTACTTCAAGAGGGTTCTTTGATGAATTTACAAATTCGTCGATCCTTTTCATCTCCTTTCTTAATAGGGATAGCTCCGATTTTGATATTTCCTGAGGTATTATCTTCCATGGAAAAATTAAAATATCATAGACTGTAGCGAATTCTTTGCCTTCACTCCGCCGTAATATACGTCCTCTTCGCTGGACGTATTCTATAGGGTTTCCACTACTCGATAGTATTATGGCCCTTTCAATCCCTGGAACATCGATACCTTCATCCAGAACCTTTATTGCTACTATAGCCTTGTAATCATCAGATATAAATGATTCAATGATCTCCTCTCTTTGTTTAAGAGATTCCTTATATGTGATTTTATGTGCATAGATCTTCCTTGAATGGAGAATCTCCAAAACACGACCGATTTGTTTATCAGAACAATAGATAAGTGTCCTTTTCAAATTCGGCAAGCTGTCCAAAATATTCTCAAAGGCTGGCCATTTAGAATCTGAATTAATAACGATTTTTGATCTTTTGAGGATTTTCAAGAAAGTTACATCATCTACCTCACCATTGTTCGTTGCAATTCTTATTGAAATTTCGCTTGTCAATTCCTCATATTCGTACTTTTCGTCTGCCGTAAGCTCAACAATTTCTGCATGATATTCATAAGGTACTAAATATTCGGGGATTGCCTCACTAATGCCGAAAGTATATACAATATTTCCAAAATATTTTTGCATATCTTCAGTGCCTTTTTCATCCATGTATCTTTCAGGAGTTGCACTTAGTCCCAGACGTGATTCATAAGAGTTGATAAGCCCTTGCCTATATTTAGGGGCCCAAGAATTATGCATTTCATCACATATGAGGAGGGGTTTGGTATTTGTAGAACGTATGGTACTAATAAAATTATCCGTACAGAATGAAGCATATGTGGCTACAGCAATAACCTCTTTTTCATGCCCTAAGTCAACCTTAAGAATGGCCCCTTTCAAATCTTTTTTCCAAACAGAACTGTTCTTCATGACCTCTATAACATTCGAAAAACCTAGTTTTTTCAACTCATTTGACCATTGAGAAACAAGGAGCTGTTTAGGAGCGACAATAACAACGACTCCCTTTTTTTTCTCATTAAGATACCTTTCAATTGCAGCGATGGCGGTAAAGGTCTTGCCAGTCCCAGTAGCCATCTCAAGAATTCCCATATGTCCATTACTCTCCCACCGATTGATTGCATCATTTTGATAAGGCCTTAAGAATTTGAAAAGGTTATCTCTCAAAGGTTTTTCTGTAACAGATTTTGGTTGCATCTTTTTCAAACGACTATTTTTCATAGCCTCTTCTGCCATTTCATTAGATAAAGTCCTGAACTCCTCCTCATCTTTAGGTGCGCTTTTTATCAAACCAAATTTAAAAGCATCTGATACATTAAAAATCCTAACAGCATTAGTTTCATCATTCCATAGTTTCTCGAAGCTAACAATATCGGGATTCAAATGTCGTTCTTTGTCACCATCAATCCAACTGCAAAATACATGAAAATCCTCGTGGTTGAAAAGCCATCCACTGACTGTTTCGTTGTCTGAACCGCTGAAGGAGATAATATTTCCTTCTAAATCTTCTAGAATACCTTTCTTCTTATGCTCAATACCATTTTGGACTTTTGCAATTCGAATTTCAATGTTACCATTCTTAAGCATCCATGCCAATAGTCTTAAGTGCCCTTTTTTTACTGCGTCCTCCATCGTTTCAATTTCATCAAGAATTTCAATTTCTTTCTCAGATATTGTTTTCTTGATTACCTCTTGATCATCTGAAGATAAGATAACATTGGCTATAAGGTACATCTTACCTCCATTCTGAATGAATTTTGATATGCCTTTTGCGGCGATAGCTAATGAATTTGAAGAGAAATATCCTGCAATCCTTTTATAATCAATAGACTCTTTGAGAACTGGTATATAGAAATCTAATAATAAATCATCTGCATCGGAATCATAAAGGCCTTTTAGATTTAATTTTTCAAGTCCCATTTTTTTTATCCTATATATCAATATTATTATATAGTACACTTAAATCTTTCGATTTGTTAGCATCTCAATTATCACCTTAAATGCAGAGCTTTTTTCTTCTTCTGGTGAAAGTTCCTTTGACCCCCCTCTCAGCAATTTTAACATGCTTAAACCTCGCGGACTGGAGACAGTCTACTTCTTCCATTACAAAACACCTGGGCGTTGCCTCTTTTATGACTCTTACAAACTCTTTCAAAGGGGAAGCTTTTGGGTCATTAAGGCCAAGCCTTTTGCCAGCTGGTCTAAGGGAAGCGCAGAAAAGTGAAGATAAGGGTAGTTGATGTAGGGACGAAAATCATTCCAAGGGTAGTGATCTATTAGTCATTTAGGCGTTTAGAAAAAGTCTCTACTGGACAGCCTCCAGAGTATATACCCCATTCTCCCCAATGTACCACAAATAATATTTTCACCCAATACAATATACAAACAACCCCCTCCTAATATATCCAATAACTACAATCAATAAACATCACAAAAATCGGAGCTTACAAACATGAAACTCAGAAGCGATGAAGTCACAAAAGGACTGGAGCGAGCCCCACACCGCTCCCTGCT
>JAKRWB010000348.1 GCA_022353185.1 ANME-2 cluster archaeon
GTCTGGGGTCTCCCACGGCCCAGTTGATCATACTGGGCAGCAACTGGGGGTTATCATAATAAAGTGAACCTGCCCATAAGTTACCATTATCAGTGTTAAGAGCCACCACCCTACCCAGCCCGAACTGCCATGAAGTGACCACAGGCTTGCCCATACTGGTAGTGACCAGCCGGCTGGCACCCACTTTCTGGGTCACATCGTTGTAACCTGAGATGCTGCCCGTGATGTTCAGGTAGCGAGTGATGAAATGCTCTTCATCCAGCCGGACAATGGCATAAGCATCAGGACCACCGGCGGGCAGGTCAGGAGATTCCCGTCCGAATGTCAGGTCAAGCCTCTGGTACGTCTCAAGTTGCATGAAATTCCCATCAGCCAGATCAGCCAGTACCTTTAAGAAATACTCGCCCCTGTTATTGTCAGTCTTCACATCCCGTTCTTTAACCACATAAGTTTTTATCATAACAAATGTAATTTCAATATCAGTAGTATCCATGCCTGAAATGACTGCCTTGCTGTCCTCAAAACTATCCTTCACAGCTCCGTCAGAGAATACAAGCATGTATTTCTGGCCGCTGGTATTGTCCAGCATCCCGTTTGCTATGGTAATACCTTCATCAATGGACGTGCCGCCAAGTCCGGTTCTCAGTTTTGAGACTCGATCCACCAGTGCATCACGATTAGCATGGCTGGACATGGGTAACAAACCGTTGCTGACCTGTACTGCATCTCCCCCGAAAGCCACTACACCCACATTTGTATCCCTGCCCATATTTTGCAGCAGGTTGATGGCCATGGCCTTCTCATCGTCCAGTGCCTCATGAGCGCTGATACTACCGCTAATGTCCAGCACCAGCACAACGTTCACGCTACCTGCATATTTACCGGGGCGGGACTCTACGGGCAGCAAGGTCTCAAGTTCACTACCCAGGTAATCTCCCTTGTCATAACTGTTATCTCCGCCCACCACCACAAGCCCACCACCACTGGCTGCATATTCTCTCAGGTTATCCACAGTGTCAACAGATATGCGCCCTTCATTGAGGTTGTCCAGCACCACTGCCTTGTAATCTGACAGGTTGATGCCGTCCGGTGTGGAAGCTATGTCAAGGTCATACAAGCTCTTCAGTATCTGGAGTAGAGGTGATTCGGTATCTAATGTCACCAGTAAAATTCTTGGTTTTGGCACAACATATATTGTCTTGTTGAATACATTGTTGTCCGGACGCAGGTCATCCTTTGATGTTATTTCGGCTGTTACTACATGGGGACCGAGGGAGTAGAACATATTTGAAAAAGGGTCTGTA
>JAKRWB010000349.1 GCA_022353185.1 ANME-2 cluster archaeon
GTAAGGGTGTTCTCCATTCCGGATGTGATGAAAACCACCGGCTGTTTTGCAGGCCGGCGATGGCTGCATGTAACGCCCCAGGGTAATGTCCTGCCCTGCGCCTGTATCCCAATACCATACGGAAACATCCACGATGAGCCGCTAAAAGACATCTGGCGGCGTATCCAGAAAACCGGGATATACCGCTCACCAGGCTGTCTTATGCGGGATGATACCTTCAGGGCAGAGCATATTAAGACCAGGGATTTAGAGGCAGAGCAATCTTTATGAGCACAGCCGCTGTTAATGAGCCAAATGATATTTGAGAAGATACATACTATCCCCACCGCTGAAGAATTGCTGGATAAGGCATTTCGCCGTGCCAACAGAGCCCGTAAAGGCAAGACTGTTAAGAGTGAATCTTCACGTCGTCGGGCTGATGAGTCCATGCTGCTGACGGCTACAAATATCCTTTCAGATAACCTGGCCAATGTGGTAAGGCAATTCCCCAGTTTTGACAATATACCTGAGTTCTACCGTGAACTGGCAGACATACTGGTAGGGGTGGATGTATTAAAGACCAATATTGCTTCAGTGCAATGGGCGGGCGAGAAGATACATGAGTTAGGTCGGCTTTCTGTTGGAAAGATGCGGCATAGCAGCGACTCATCAACTATTCGTAAAGCAGCCTATGGCAGGATGTCTTCGATTGTAAATGATGTGGATAAGAACCTCAGGTTGCTGAATTATGCCAGGAATATATTACGCAAACTCCCGGCCGTGGGTATGGAGCCTACCATTGTGATCGCCGGATATCCAAATGTGGGAAAATCAAGTTTCGTTGCCATGGTATCCAGTGCAACTCCAGAGGTGGCATCATATCCCTTCACAACCAAAGGGCTGGCTGTGGGGCATTTCCGGGTGGGAAATGTCAGGTGCCAGATAGTGGATACGCCTGGTCTGCTGGATAGGCCGCTGGGAGAGCGCAATGAGATTGAACTACAAGCCATATCAGCTTTGAAACATCTGGGCGATGTGCTGCTGTTCATTGTTGACCCATCGGGTACGTGCGGGTATGAACCAGATGACCAGATGAGATTACTGAAGGAGGTACGCGAGCATATTTTGATGCCTGTATTGGTAGCAGCCAATAAGGTTGACCTGCTGGATGAGGCGCCCGGGAGTGGGTTTGATGCGACGATGTCCACGCTGACAGGTGTTGGGGTTGATGAGGTGATGGAGCGGATGGTTTCGATGATCGATATGGAGAAGTACAATGAGAAATTGGAAGCACTGATGGAATTGGATTGAAATAATTTGTTTTTGCTAAGACCTCAATCTCATCTCACCTATTTATCTGGCATCAATGCCACCCATATCATCAAGGTCAAACACGATAAAACCCTTCTCCCTAAGTGCATCTTTTCGTTCAATGCTTTTTCCAAATAAACCAAAGTATTCACTCCTGCTGTTGTTGTTCCATTGAACTGATTCTGATTTGTTTATTAAATTGTTAAGGATGGTCAGTGCTTCATTCTCACCGAGATTTTTCCATTTACATTCTATGAAAGCTATCTCGCGAGTATCATCATTCAAAGCCACAATATCTATTTCCATTTCTTTTCTTTCACCTGTTGTCGTGTCACGTAAATGGCCATACCACATACCTATTTTCAAAAAACCAAACGGCAGCCTACCCTGTATTGTCTGTTTACTTAAAAAATCCCTGCATACATCTTCAAAAACAAAGGAAACATGATTGTTAAAGTCCCTGTCCAGCACTTCCTTAAACCGTGAATAATTTCCCTCTTCAATGTAGGTTTTATATGGGTAAATGAACCTGAACCAAAAATTAACAAAATGGTCTTTTATTTTGTAGACTGTCTTTTTTGACCTGCTGTACTCTGTAACAGGCGTCCTCTTTTCGATAAAACCCAGCCTTTCCAGAGTTGAAAGGTATCTGGGCAGGGCTGTTGATGCCATGCCGATTTTATCCGCCATCTGGGCTTGTTTTGTGCTTCCTGCAGATAATGCCCTGAGTATTGAAAAATAAGTCAAAGGTTCACGAAGCTCTTCCCGGATGAGAAATTCTCCTTCCTCATAAAGCATCCTTCCTTTTTTTGCAACATTTTCAAGGATATTGTCCACTGCTTTTTTTCCAAGGTCAAGCTCCATCAGATAAAAAGGGATACCACCAGTGATAGAATAGTTTCTTATTGCCTCTTCCATATCTGTTTGGGGGGGAAAGAACTCAAGTACGTCCTCAAAGTCCATGGGTTCTACTTTCCATTGCCCGCTCCTCCGACCGAAAAGCGGACTTGTGTATGCGAGAACCTCACGTTCCATCATGGATATGCTCGAACCGCAGAGTACAAGCATCATTTTTGTTCCT
>JAKRWB010000350.1 GCA_022353185.1 ANME-2 cluster archaeon
AACAATTTAGCATTCTATCTGTAAAAAAAATGGGTAAATCTGATTAGAATCAGACCAAAATCATATTGTATTATGATAATACTATATGGTGTTTTTTCATAATAAAACTGAAAAAATTAGAGTTAGTGATATCCTTTTTTAATCAATTATAGAATGTAATGGTATATAGGTTTTACTGATATTGATATTAGAATCATAAAATGAGATTTATAAAAAAACGATTATCTATTAAACCGTTACTCTTTTTCATACCATAAAGCTATTAAAATTCATCATTATTTCAATTCAAGCCAGTTACTTATGATGTTGAACTGTCTATTTGACATAGGGTCATATGAACCAATGTCAAGTTGAAGTAAGCGGGAATAGCATGTTAGTTCACAGGTTGGTGCCACCACAGCCTGCATTTCAGTGCTTGTGGATGTACTGCAATGCTCCCAGATCATTGCAATAGAATCACCTGTCAAAAATTTGTCTGAGAAAAAAAATCGGGGAGATACTTTCCCCGGAGAGTCTACACTGCTATTTTAACTTAAAGTTTGCTACGTGCATTGTTCCATCTATAAGTTTCACGTTAAGCTGGCGACAGGTATTACTCCAAGCCTTATCGGTCTTCCAGACATAGATGTACTGGTCTAAACTGGCATCATAGGAGAGACTGCTTGAGCCTGCTGTGACCGTTTCATCCACAGGATCAACTACTGCATTTGAGTCGCAGCTTATTGGTGAAGACTTTGGAAAACCTGGTGTCATTATACTAAGACCTTGGTTTCCGTTTAAGCTGAACTTTACAGGTATTGCACTCCCTGCTTTTACAGCATTCAGTATCAGTTCATTATTGCTATCCAAGTTGTCAATGGGGCGGAAGAAGCCATTAAAGTTGTAGATGACATTGTAGTTATTAGTAGCCAAAGCAGTGTTTCCAACCAGGTCTTTGGTATTAACATCGAAGATTTTGGAACCTACCGTGCTTGTGTCGAAATTATTTCCATTGGGTACAGGCCCATCACAAGTGGCTATACCTGAACCGCCATCGCTACAACTGTAGCTCGCTGCAATAGCCTGATTGAGCGTGTATATACCACTGGTTATGGGAGCGAGGATTGAGATACTGGGGGCTTTCTTGTCCACCTTGTTGCCACTGATCGGCCCAGCTGTTGCGCAATTCTCGGCAAGATCGCAGACAGTGCGACTATCAGTTGAAGCACTCTCAATCTCTTGACCAACTGCAACATTCGTGGATAGCGAGAAACTGGCGTCATCTGAGTTAGCGAGGTCTGCCCCTCCATCACTTGCAATGCAGGCGATGCTCACATCACTCCCATGCCAGAGTCCATCAGCACTGCCACATTCAATAATTGGTGGGGTGTTATCAACAAGCACATACGTCTGGGCGCTGATTGTTGAAACAGAAGGAGCAAACTTCTGGAGAGTGTTGGTTCTTTCATCAGAAACATAGACGTTCCCACTTGAGTCCACGGCTACCCCAAATGGTACGAAAAACTGGCCATCACCAGTTCCGAAGCTGCCCCATTTGGTAATAAATGCCCCGTTTGAGTTGAATTTCTGAATGCGTGCGTTATGCACATCGGAAACATATACATCTCCGCTGCTATCTATCGCAATTCCAATTAATCCGCTAAACTGTCCGTCGCCAGTTCCGACGCTACCCCATTTTGTAATAAATTCTCCATTTGAATTGAATTTCTGGATGCGATTATTCGAAAATTCGGCAACATATACATTCCCAATTTGGTCAACATCCACTCCTCTTGCTTGACTAAACTGTCCGTCGCCAGTTCCGCTGCCGCCCCATTTGGTAATGAACTCACCTGTAGAGCTGAATTTCTGGATGCGGTCACTTCCAGCATCGGCAACATAGATATTTTTATTTGAATCCACAGCTATCATCGTTTGTCCAGTGAATTGGCCATCACCAGTTCCATAGCTGCCCCATTTGGTAATAAACTCACCTGTTGAGCTGAATTTCTGGATGCGGACATTAGAAGTATCGGCAACATAGAAATCTCCGTTTAAATCCACAGCTATATCATTTGGATAGAAAAACTGACCGTCTCCTGAGCCATAGCTGCCCAATTCGGTAATAAACTCGCCTGTTGAGCTGAACTTCTGGATACGGTGATTTATTCTATCTGCAAAATAGATATTCCCGCTTGACGGGTCTACAGCTATTCCTTTTGAATCATAACCTCCTGGAAATTTCAGTGAGAACAAATAGTTATCTCTGCTTCTAATAGAACCATCGAGCATTGCAGTGTATTCACCTTCCAATACTGTTATACCATTGTCATCCTTACCGTCCCAGACAATGCTGCCGCCTGGACTGTTTTGAATATCTCCGTCAATGGTTCTGACAGGATTGTTTGCTGAATCAAATATCGTTAGAAAAACATTGCCATTGGCAACATCGGTGAGGTCGTAATCAATATGAGTGCTGCCAGTGTTAGAGTTGAAAACATCAGGATTTGCCACAATACTGCTTATAGTCGTTTCAGCATAAACTACATTTATACTTGCTATGCAAAATAATACTACTAATAAAGTTCCAAATTTATGGTTTTCTTTTTCCATACTATCACTTCATTTTATCTCGTAAATGTGGTTTGATTCTACAAGTACAGCTGTTGCTGTAATCTGGGATCAATTTGATTGCTTTTTGTGTGATTTCATCTTGACAAAATAGTTTCCGAATATTCTTTTTATCTATTTTATTGACAAGACTGAGAAAGACCATACCTTGATCTAAAAACAGGTATGTTGTAGTTACTTCATGTGTGCGCCAGTTCAAAGAAGCACGAAAGCCGAAATCAGTCGTTTGAATCCCGTCAGTCACCGGTTGCCTTGCTCCCAATGCATCGAGGGAAATCAAGTTCTTATATAGTTTGTAAGGATTGACAGTTTCAACAGCTAAAATACTTGCGTGTGGCACAAGAATTTCATCTCGCATGCAGCCATACCCACAGTAATCGGCTCCGTAGGGTGGCATAGCTGTTGCTGACCAGCCCCATGCAGGTGCTCCGATTTGTTGAGCATAACAAATCTGATCCTGTACGAAGAAGCGGGCAGATAGTCCGAGTTCGTTTTTCTTTTCATCGAGAAAGATTGCGGGTAAGAATGACATGAATAGCCCGCCTCCATCCCAGCCAGGTTCAAAATGCCAGAGACCCGAGCACTTTGGCTGTTCAAGGGTGCGGTTGAGTTTATTCCATGAACTTGGGGGCATTTTCTCTGTGCCGATACCGATGAAGTGGGCCAAGCGAGAATCGGCAGATAGCCAATCATAGTGCCATGTAGACGCAGAATCATCCGGATAACGGCAGCCATAAGGCATGCCTATTGCATCGTCATAAAGCCAATCCCATTCCATTGCATTCAAAAGGGCGCTTACTTGTGGTGACAGCTCAGGCATACGTTGCCTTAGCAGGATGAGCCCTGCGGCAAAGTTACCCATATCTACAGTTGAGATGCACTGATCACCGGTAGATGGCCTCAATGATACCACATGGTTGTGGGTTTGAGGAAAACCGTGCCATTTCGGTAGAGCCTCAATACTCATCAATGTCGTGTTCATCTCGGCCAACACGTCATCGTATTCTTTGTAGCCTAAATCCAGTGCGCTTAATTCACTAGCGATGTAGAGACCGATATTGGTAACGCTAGTCTCTTCGTCAAATGGAACATGAATGCGGTTACCATCAGCATCTACAAATGCGATATTATCGATATATATGATGCCGCCTGGATGAATTGCATCATTAAACCCGATGCTTAATCGACACAGGGAAGATAAATCCGCATAGGACTGAAAATCTGCAAGAGGGATGAGTCGCTGTTCCCAATTCTGGCTAACGGTAATCAAACCATTATTAGGCCTACCGGGAAACGGTCCTTGGCAGTTACTCCAGAGAACGAATTCAAATTGCTCTCCCCCCTGATCGCCCTTGACCCAAGCCTCCAGATAGACAGCTTTACTGACATTGAACCCGGGTGAATCAACATTATAACTCCCCCACTGTCCTGCCGGCATGTCATATGTGAACTTTAGTCCGTAATTGCCGCTGTACCGGCATTCGTCAGTGGTACAACGCATGCTCTCCAGGCTTGCGTCTGATGACATGCTGGTGTAAGGTATAGAGCGAACAACGGCAAATTGTGGCATGGTGTCGAATATCGATGCGTCAAATCGATCGTGGGGTAGACCGGTATTTGGTTCAACCATAGCTTGTATGCT
>JAKRWB010000351.1 GCA_022353185.1 ANME-2 cluster archaeon
AACAATTTAGCATTCTATCTGTAAAAAAAATGGGTAAATCTGATTAGAATCAGACCAAAATCATATTGTATTATGATAAAAGAATATGGTTTTAGATTGTGATTTTACTGGGGAGAAAGAACAATGAATGGTTATCCACAAAGCTCTTAAAACTTGTCATTACTTCAAAGAGCACCAGTCACCAACCCCGGACGTCGCTACTCTCTGTCCGAGGCATCTTGAAGATGATCAAGAATTATATATAATATAATTGATTTCTCTTTGCCCTTTCAAACGAGGCGCATGATATTGAAATTAATAGTGTATTAAAATATTATTTTGCATTCAGATATAATTTTTCAATATGTCCTCAAATTCCAAGAAATTATTATGATTTATATGGAAATCAATTTGGTTAGGGGTAATATTCGAATCACGAAAATTAGTCATTAATCCCACAACAACTTCTTTATCAGGATATTTCTCTTGGAAAAAAAATTTATCAGTTTGTAATTTAAAAACAGCGTGTTGAAAGTCACTATTTTCTCTATAAATGCGTTTACATTCCATTAAAATAATAAGGTCATCATTGAAACCAATCGCATCGATATGCTTTTCAATTGAATTATTGAATATAATATTTGTATTCCATAAAGTCTCATTTAGACCAGCACTTTCAATTTTTTTTGATGCATACCATTCAGAAAAAACTCCATATTTTAAATTATCTTTGATTTTTTCAGATTTAAGTTTTGTAACCCGATAAGATATTGTACGACCGCAGTAGCACCTACTTTTCTTCATTCTTTTAGAATTTGCTAAATAATCTTCTGATTTAGAGGACGAATTCACATGATTTTCTCCAGTTGGAGTTATACAGAATTCGTTATATGTACAAACTGATACAGGATATATTACATTTAAAAATTTTATTAAAGTTTTTTCAACATCACAGTTTGGTAAATAATCGAATAAATATCTCTCAATAAGAGAAAATGTCTCAATATATTTCTCTTGAGCAGTTGTTTTCGATATTCCTGAATTTATTTCAAATATTATTGTTTCATCGTCTTCTTGATATAGAGGCAAAAATAATTCAAATATCTTATTTTTTTCAGGAATTGTAAATAAGGCACCTAAATCTGCAGTATTTGGAATTAATGGTGCAATTTTCGCCATTTCTGGTGAATATTGAGGTTTAAGTTTTACTACTTCTTCACAAAAAATAAAAGAAGACCCGTTATAAACGTCTTTGTAATTAAATGTGTTTTTTATTGGCAATTCTAATGGATATGATATCTTATTTTTACACCTCTGCTTTATAGTAAGAAGATTTTCTCCATTTCTATCTATACAATCATCTTTGATTATTATATCATCTAAAATTTTAGATTCGATTTTGCCTCGTTTGATTTCGAGTGGAACATAATTTTGTCCAATATTGCTAAAATTATATAAGTAGCATAATAAATCTTCTTTTGTCATACTTTGTGACAACAATATTTCCCGGATGATTTTTTTACTTTTATGGTATATTTCATTTGCCAAAGCCAAAACCTCTTATTTATATTCACTAAATTTTTTTAAATCTTCGGCTTTATATCGATCTGCTATTTCATAATGAATTTCTTGAGAAGCTCCTTTCAAATCGATTGCCATATTTTCATAAGTTGGCTTTCCTTTAACAAACTCCATCCAAAGATCTGCTTCCCCGGATATTTGTAGTATATCTGAAATTATTTTTAATATATTTATTGTTTCACTATTGATAGTATAGTTTTCAGTATCTTTATTGAAACCTAAGATACCGTTGGATTCAAATGAAATTAGTAAAGGTTTTAAGCGACTATCAATCTCCAATATTTCTTTCAAAGTAATCTCATTTTCTGCTCCTAACATATCTAACGATTCTTTTATATTATCAAGAAAAATTGGATATTCACTTAAATCATCTATGCTTTGCCAAAATATACCGCATGATCGAATAGCATTTCTTACCATGTCAGATTCAATTCTGGATGGATGAATCTTTAAAATAGAATTTCTTAACCAAACAGGGACTATGTAATGATAATTGTCATTATTACTCTTGAAAATTTCAATTAGGCCATTTTGTTGCATTTCACTAATAATCTTGCTCAGTGAGTGTCTTACTGATTTAATTTCATTTGCTGGAAAATTTTCGAATGCAAGGCTTTCTATTTTATCAATAGAAATGCCGGGCATTTTTCTACACCATTCAAAAATAGTTCGATTGAATTTATTTTCAAGCATATCATCGAGACCTTTATTGATACGGTCTCCATATATTTCAAATGACAAATATGGTATCATACAATTAGATGGTGTCACTCTTATGATACCGAATGTTTGCATCAATGATATTAATGAAACATAATTTGTTTTGCTTAGACCTAAATCAGTAGGATTAACTTCTTCAAAATAAGGCTTATCCTGATTAATGTAGTCTAGCATTACGATACCATCTGTACTCATGATTTTTCTACTCATCCATGGTGCTGGATTATTCAGCCAAGTTTTAAGTTCACCTCCACACCTTTCAAGTAAATGTGATGATTTATCAAAATTTTTAACAATATTGCCAGTATTAGCATCATAATTCAAAAAACCCATATTATGTGCCTTACTAAATATTTCATCAAATTTTCTCAGTAAATTTGTATGAGAGGAATCCTCTTCAGAAAACCAAAATTTAAGTTTTTCACTCTTTAGATCTTTATATGGCGGAGAATAAATTGCACACGTTGAAAGGTCAATAACTCTGGCATGTTTTATAGTGAAAGAAAATGTTTCTCTTGCATTTAAAGCATCACGGCTTAAATCATACAATTGAGATCGATTTCCTATAATTGCTGAATTACTTCCAATGATTTCATTTTCTACTTGTTGAAAGGCTAATTTACGATTTTCCATTAAAGTAGTTATCATTATTTCCAATCCTTACTTTGTCGTCTTATAAGCAATTTTTCGTTAAAAAGTATCAATTTTTCATCATTATGATCCACTATTTTGATAATGTCAGTATCAGAAAAATCTGTGAAAATCTCGCCAAATTCTTTGCTTTTAAGCCGCATAAAATTTAAAGTTGGATTTAAACAAATTAATATCAAAATTTTTCTGAAACTTGAAAAATATGAAATCTTTTTATAACTATAATATTCAACCAGATTTTCTAATACACATTGAAAATAATCAGTGATGAAACTTCTTGAACTTAATTGCAAATTAGATAAAGCAGTATTTCTTTTATCTTTAATAAAACCATGGTGCATAGTCGAGTATCCTTGAATATTTACCCATTCTGAAGCATTATACCATCTTGCTATAATTTTTAACAGAATTGAATCTGTTAAAATGGACCCTCTTTTTGTTAATGAGTAATTTCCTTCTAAATTTATAAGAATTTTTTCTTTACGCAGTTCTTCTAAAGATTTTTTTATA
>JAKRWB010000352.1 GCA_022353185.1 ANME-2 cluster archaeon
TCATATCAGAGGTGCCAAGCGGTTGTGTGAAATTGAATTCCACATGGGTATGACATCCTACACAAGATTCTGAGCCACCCAATAGTGTGGTATCGTTATCAGCATTGTTATAGAACCCAACATGGGCTGCGCCTTCATGGATAATGTTTTCATAAACATCGTCGAGGAACATATTAGCCTTATTAGACTTGCCACCTTCTGTTCTATGACAATCATTACACTTCATACCGTATTCAAACATAAGACCCGAAGTAGGATTCCCTGGACCAGGTGAGTGCGCCCATTTCATATAAGGTCTACCTGCTCTTCCAGCACTTTCAAAGAGAGTCTTATTGTGACAGATAGCACAATCTACAAGTCGTGCAGCATGCCCCGCTCCTGGACTACCACCAAGGTCTGACACAGTGTGACATTCATCACAGTCAAAGGCCTGTTTTTTTTGTCCAATTAGCATTGGCATGGGTATGTTCTGATTTGCTGGATATTAGTTCAGCATACACGTCGGGGTGACATTTCTGGCATTCCACATTCTCAGGGGCAACGTATTCATGTGATCCTGAAAAAGTCGAAACCACACCCGGTAATGCAAACATTCCAATTGCTAATGTAGCTAATAAAATTAGATTAAATTTACTCATGATATATTACCTCGCTTAAACAGAGTTTCAAACAGGGATAAGAAAGCCAGAATGAATATGATCAAAGAAAGGGTCCTGAATATATTTACCAGACCTGAAACAAAACTAAATTCACTGCCGATTTTGGTCACTTTTTGCTCAACGATGAATATTTCTCCTATTTCGGGAATGACTACAGGATTACCAAATAGAGAAATCACTTTTGCCTGGATTTGTGAATCCTTTACAGTCCAATAATCGAGTGACGGGTTAAAATCCCCTTTTGTTTTATAACCGTTAGATAAAACCTCCTCTACCCTGTGTAATACAGGAAGTCTCCTGCTTGGAACCTTAAATAGGATAATATCGCCGGTATATGTGGTTTTGATGATCGACTGGACCAGTACCAGGTCTCCTT
>JAKRWB010000353.1 GCA_022353185.1 ANME-2 cluster archaeon
TTTCAAAATAATGTATTCCCGCCAGCATTTCTCTTACCGCAAAGTACGCAAAGAGCGCAAAGTGGTCATATGATTTGTAATAAATATTAGGTTCTTAACTATAATAATAGGATTCTCAATGTTCTCCCGTGATCGAATATCTCGCATCCCATCTTTTTGACTACTCCTTTAACAATAAGAGTGTATTCAAACCACGTATTTACATTTCATTATTACCATTCCATTTCCCATAGTCTCAATCCCATTTCTCCCCACAACTCCTCCAAACTACCAGCCATCCTAAACTTTAACGCACCCAGCACCATCGGATTATCAACACCGTCAAACGCACCCCTCGCATCAGTCTTCAACCCAATGCACTCCATCCCCGGAGCATGCCCATCCGGCTCTCAAACGCACCCCTCTTCATCAGGGACCCTGCCGTCCATCTAAAAGAGGAGGGAAATTTTAAACCGCAACAATTGGGCACTTTCACACCCCCATTGACATTAGCTCTGAAAAGATGGCAATATGAACACCTTCAACCATCTTTCAAAGACCGGATCTTCAAGAACATAATAACCCCTATCTTCCTTTTCCACATACCCTTTTTCTATCAAATACATCAAAAATCTATTAATGTTCGAAACCTTATCACCTATTGTATTTGCCAGTTCTTTAGGTGAATAATGCCCCCCTGCAATGTTAGCAACAATTAAACGCTCTTTTGAGCTAAGTGAATTGAATTCCTCTTTGAAGAGTATGTTTCCTTCTTCCGTCAAAAATTCATTTTCTACATCTTTGATTGAATCCAGTGTGATCTCTTTTACCCTTTCAAGTATTTTGCCAATGAACTGAACATAAAATGGTATGCCTCCGGAAAAACTATAAATCTCTTCTATACCTTCATCTGATATCTTGAGATTTCGCAATAATATTTCTCCGACATACTCTTTTTCAAGAGGCTTGACCTCTTTTACGATTAGCTGTCTGTAAAACGGCGACGTGGATGACAGGACCGTAAGTTCCATCGTACTTTTTATTGAACCCGATATGCAGAGACTTGTTCGTTCCCAGTCTTCGGATATTGTCCGGATCTTTCTTAAGATTGGTTCACCGATTCTGGCACCATCACTTTTCAGATCAATGATCGAAGGAAACTCATCTACAAGTAGAATACATTTTGTATCCGTACTCTTTGCGAGTTTTTCTGATAGATCAAATACATGTTCAATAAGCATATCGTTGTCAGTTTGCTGCTTTGTGGATAAGAGAAACTCTATCTCATTGTATACCACTTTGAACTCTGCTCTATCAAGAATCTTTCTCAACACACTGGCAGGAGTCTTCAGCAGATCCGTTGCTCGATATTTCAAGCCGGTGTGAGGCCTGTACGCATCAATAATACGCATGCTCAACCTCTGGCAAAACTCCAGCAAGCTGAATTCAACCAGATCCCAGACAGAAAAATAGACAACGATAATTTCATCCTTCATTTTTAGCTGCCTTTCAACCTCTTTTAAGATCGATGTCTTTCCAACCCTTCTTTTGCCGTAAAGAGCATATCCCACAGTAGACCTTTTATCAGCCAGTTCGGAAACCATTTCTTCTAACAGCCCGATCCTATCCACAAATTCTTTTCCTTTCACAGGTTGCAATGTAAACCGCATGTTATCACCAGATTAAACTAACAAATCTGTTACTAACAAAATTATTAGTAACTCATTTGTTATTAAAGTTTCGCTGATGAAAATATACTACTCTGCAGGTGTAATTTAGAACTATAGGTGACAGCGGTGAGATCGTCTTTAAAACAGGGCAGAAAGGTGAGTATGATAAACCGGCATGTAAAGGGGTTGTGCCGTATGTGCTGAAATTTGAATCAGCACAGCAGCATTAAAAACTTCTAAAAACTCGCCTGACGTCTAAAAACAAATCAATATAATCCTTGCGGTCTTCACGTCCCTTGTGATGAATTATCAAGTAACGGCAGATTTCCAATTACTTTATCAAAAACAATCAATGGTCTTTATATGACTAAAGAGAAAATAATAGATAAGGCGAAAACTATGAAAGCGGAAAATTTGCTTGAACGTATCACCCTTGATCCCAAAGTTATGACTGGAAAACCTGTAATCAGGGGAACAAGACTTACGGTGCAGTATATCCTGGGATTATTAGGGCATGGCGCTTCTATGGATGAAATCCTTGAAGAATACAAAGGATTGACCAGGGAAGACATAAAAGCATGTTTGCTATTTGCAACAGAATCCCTTGAAAACACCACATTTATGCCTT
>JAKRWB010000354.1 GCA_022353185.1 ANME-2 cluster archaeon
TCTTAAACACATGTAACATCAAATTTCGATAGAAAGTTTCAATAGGAAGTTTCAATAGGAAGTTTCAATAGGAAGTTTCAATAGGAAGTTTCGATAGGAAGTTTCGATAGGAAGTTTCGATAGGAAGTTTCAATAGGAAGTTTCGATAGGAAGGTCATTATGGTATTGGATAAACTGGGAAGCTCACTACAGAATACCTTGAAAAAGTTAGCCGGTGTTGGCAGGATAGATGAAAAAGTGGTGGGAGAAGCTGTAAAGGAAATACAGCGTGCTCTGCTGCAGGCAGATGTCAATGTTAAACTGGTGATGCAATTATCCAAGACGATTAAGGAACGGTCGTTGAAGGAGGATGTTCCACCTGGTATGAGTCCTCGTGAACATGTGATAAATATCGTGTATCAAGAACTCATAAATATTATGGGTGCCGGGACTAATGTGAAACTGACCGGGCAAAAGATCATGATGGTGGGTCTCCAGGGGAGCGGTAAGACCACTACTACTTCAAAACTTGCCAGGTTCTTCCAGAGGAAAGGATTAAAACCGGCAGTTATCTGCGCTGATACGTTCAGACCTGGGGCCTATGAACAGTTAAGCACGCTATGTAGCCGGTTGAATGTGTCATTCTATGGAGAGAAGGACAATAAGGATGCTGTTGCCATTGTCAAGCGTGGGATGGTTGCTGTGGGTAAATACGATGTGTTAATCATTGACACTGCCGGACGGCATGCTATGGAGGATGACCTGATCCTGGAAATGGAGGAAATCCATAAAGTATCCATGCCTGAGCATAAATTGTTGGTGATAGATGCGGCACTGGGCCAGCAGGCCAGTGAACAGGCAAAGGTATTCAATCAATCCATTGGTATAACCGGAGTGGTAATAAGCAAACTTGACGGTACAGCCAAAGGTGGTGGTGCTCTATCAGCGGTTTCCGAAACAGGTACTTCCATAGCATATATTGGTACCGGAGAGAGACCTGACGATTTTGAGAAGTTTGAACCGGACCGGTTCATTTCAAGGCTTTTAGGTATGGGTGATATCAAAAGTCTTGTTGAGCGGGCACAGGAAGCCATGGCTGAAGAAGAGTTTGATGTGGAAAACATGATGAAGGGTAAGTTTACCCTGAAGGACATGTACAAACAGATGGAAGCCATGAACAAGATGGGGCCGCTTAAACAGATAATGCAGATGATGCCTGGTCTTCCAATGCTTCCAAAGGGTACGAACATATCAGAGGAACAATTCCAGACCACTGAGAGCACGCTAAAGAAGTTCAAGGTCGTCA
Source organism: ANME-2 cluster archaeon (assembly GCA_022353185.1). Taxonomy (GTDB): domain Archaea; phylum Halobacteriota; class Methanosarcinia; order Methanosarcinales; family Methanocomedenaceae; genus Methanocomedens_B. Next base: position 1,286 of record JAKRWB010000354.1, read on the forward strand.
TGGACAGTATGACCGATAAAGAGCTGGAAGAGCCTAAGATAGTAGGCAGCAGCAGGATTAAAAGGATTGCTAAGGGTTCGGGGAATTCCCAGGAGGATGTCCGGCTCCTGCTCAAGCAGCACAAGATGATGCAGCAGGCTTTCAAGGGTCTGCGTGGCGGAAAGTTCAATCTCCAGAAGATGATGAAAAAGATGGGCGGATAAGGTTTTTTCGTGATTTCAGCGTTTATTTCAGGGAAAGAGATAAATACATCTTCGTATATATTTTAATTCAAATGTTTTATTTCGGAGGGATGGACAATAAGAATAGCTTTGGATAATTATTTTTTGCAAACACTGGCTACAGTACTGGGTATGTCCCTTACCATGATTGCAGTTGCACTGGGTATCATTTACCTTTTCGATACCGGATTGCCGCTACCGGCACCCGTGATTCTCCTGGTATTTGCAATAGGTTTCATATTGGGCTCTGTGTTCTTTGAGCGAAGAGGTGCCGAGCATCCCTGGTCGCTGGTCGGTGGAGCATTAGCTTCTATGGGTATGACATTCCTGGTCATATCGATCGTAGGTGGTATCCTGTTTATTGCCAATGGTAGTCTTAGTGCTATACCCGTGAATACTGTGCTGTATTCCTTATCTGCCTGTATGATAGTAAGTATGGTAACCCTGAATTTCGCGTCCTACAAGCTCCAGTATATTTAAGGTATCTAACTGCTATCGTATTCAGGGGTACAGCTATGCTTTTGGATATACATACTGGTTCACGGGTAGAGTTAGTGGATATCACGACACAGGTAGAGGAACATGTCCGGGATAGCACAATACGAAATGGTCTATGTGTTATCAGTACCCGTCATTCCACAACGTCCATCGTCATAAACGAAAATGAATCGGGTCTTTGTTCTGATATCCTGAACATGCTTGAGCGGCTTATCCCTCCCTCGGCAGGCTATGATCACGATAGGATGGATAACAATGCTGATGCACACCTGAAGGCTGTATTGCTTGGTTCCAGTGAGACCGTCCCTGTTATTGACGGTAAATTGGTGCTTGGTACCTGGCAGCAGATATTTTTTGCTGAACTGGATGGTCCTCGGCACAGGAATGTGGATGTGACTGTGCTCGGGAAGGATTAAACAACAATTTTATCTAATAGTCCACCGATTTATCCTGACATGGAAGCACTGTACCTGAAAGATTGCTACCTCAAGGAATCCGAGGCCACTGTTGAAAGTGTGAAGGACGACACATTTGTAGTGCTGGACAGGACCATTTTCTACCCCAACTCAGGCGGCCAACCCCATGATACAGGCAAGTTCGTCAAGGACGGCGAGGAGTTCAGTGTGGTATATGCCGGCAAATTCGGTGATACCATAAGCCATGAGGTCTCAAAGCCCGGACTGACCCTCGGTGATAAGATAATTACTCTAATCGACTGGGACAGAAGGTACCTTTTCATGAAATACCATACAGCGAGCCATATCCTGGCAGCCACAATTCACACCGAGACCGGTGCACAGATATCAGGCAACCAGATTGGTGAGGATAAGACAAGGGTGGATTTCAGTCTTGAAGATTTTGACAGGGAACTCATACAGTCATACGAAACAAAGGTCAATGAGATAATTGACCAAAAACTTCCTATCAGTATCAATATCATGCCCAGGGATGAAGCTTTCCAGATACCATCGGTTGTCAAACTCAAGGACGCCTTCCCACCCGATATCCATGAGATACGGGTCATCTCCATACCCGGCGTGGACCAGCAGGCCTGTGGTGGCACCCACGTGGCAAATACCGGGGAGATACCACATATTGAGATATTCAAGGCCGAGAACAAAGGTAAGAACAACAGAAGGGTATATTTCAGGTTTAGAGATGAATGAATAATGAATTATGAATAATGAATAACGTGGAGCAATGTTATAGTGAATAATGCAGGGGATTTTATCAAGCATCTTGAAGATGCGGCAGAGGCAATAAAGAATGATACCCTCCGTTCCAAGAAATACAGGGCCGGTATCGCTACACTGGCACAAAAGGCGGTTGATACGAACAATACTGTCTATCTGGATGCTGCCGAAGGGTTTACCCAGCAGATTATTGACACACATGACCGATCAAAGGCATTTGTTGATATTATCAGGGCTACAGCCCGCATTGCAGGCAATACATCCAGTGCCGACCTGCTCAACCGGGCTTTGGCACTGTCAGCCAAAACCGAAACCGGACATGACAGGAGCCATTGCCTGCAGGGTGTGGCAATGGCCATGGGAAAAGTGGGTATAACAAATAACGATGCAGAAGCTATTGAAGCCTCAAAACAACTTGCCTATACCATCGAATATGATACTTACCGCTCATCTGCGTTAAGGGGTATTTCCCGTACACGGTATGACAGTGACGATACAGCGGCGGCACTGGAGATAGCAGAAATGGCACTGGATGTGATTGATAAGTCCAGACTCATCAAACAGGATATTTACCGGGTGTCGGCCTATGTTGACCTTACAGCGCTATTTCTTGAAATTGGACAAATGGACAAGGCCAGGCAGTGTATTATCATGGCACAAAGTACGGCTGACAACCTTAAAGATGAGTTCGAGCGCTCGTCCATGTTCCAGGCCATTGCAGAAACCCTGGTGCGTATGGGTGCCAGGACAAAGGACAGGGGGCTGCTTGAGGGGGCTGTACAATCATACGCAAAAGTCACAAGGGAATATTACCGTACCTCAACATGGCGAATGCTCAACAATGTATTAAGGAACTTGAATGAAACTGAATTACTTGAAAAAATACTGAAATAGAATACTGAATTGAAAAAAGTGACTTTAATGGAACTTATTTTCCCCAAAAAGCATTCCCTTTACGTTTAATTTTCATAAAAACCTCAAGTGTTTTCAGTTCATCAGGAGCTAATGAATCGATAAGTTCCTGTTCCACTATCTTGGCATGTTTTTCAGGTATATCAATGTAGAGCAGTTCGCCTTCTTTGATATTCCGACCCACCACTGGTCCGTCAATGGAAATTGCTACCTGTGCACCAAACTTTGCCTCATCTACATTCTCGCTTTTGTCCTGGATAACCTTAATGACACCAACGCGATTTCCGGCTTCGTTCATCACATTGAGTTTTTTCTTTATGACTCCGCCTTCTACTTCCACACCCACCACAGCAGGTTTGCTCTGGCGGAAGGTATGGTTTGGCAAAATTCTGAATTTACCTGGCCTGATGATGGCTTCACTTCTTTGTTTTTCAGTAAGTGCTTTTAGGTTATCCACATGTTCTTCAAAATCTTCCACCAGCCGGTATATAACATCGCTTATAAATAGCTTTACATCGGTTTTCTGTAGTTCATCAAGAGCATCGGGAAGTATTTCCACGTTAAATCCCATTACTACTGAATATAAAGGGTTTTCAATGGCAGAAGCTTCAACAATATCCCGTCTTGAGATATTCCCAATATCGGCTTTTCGTATTGGTACTTCAGCACTTTTGAATTCGTTTACCATTGCTTCGAGACTACCGATAGTATCGGCCCGGATAATAATCCCTACATTATCGGTTTCAATTCTGGTCTGGTCAATCTCAGACTGAATTTCATCTGAGATGGCATCAGCATTTTCTTTGTTTACCACTCTTATGGGTGCACCCGCAATAGCTTCGTCCAGACCAGGTGCAGATATCTTAAGGCCAGCAGCAGCAGTAATATGTTTTACCTGCTTGAACTTTTCCTCCTTAGATATTTCTGATAATGGTCTGGGCTTAAGTAAAGCCCTTATTTTTGTAATTATAGGCTTACCCAATGTTCCCACCGCAACCATATCTCCAACTTTAATCTCGCCTTCATGCAGGATAGCATCAAGAGTCATACCTAATCCACGTTCTTCCTTGACTTCCAGCACCACACCCACACCCGGCCCGGTATTATTGTACTCAAGGTTTGTTTCCAGGAATTTCTGGGCCAGACCAAGCAGCACTGTTAGTATATCAGGCAGCCCTTCACCGGTCTTGGCACTGATAGGTATTACTGCAATCGTACTCTGGAAATCCCGTATCCTGTCGAACCGGTCAGAACTGAAACCATGATCATACAGCTCACCCACTAATTCATATAACTTCATATCAAGAATTGACCTTATGTGTTCTGGTTGCTTTTTGTAAGATGCGAGGAACGGTGAGCCTGGATTCGGGTCCCAGCCATGTAACCGGTCAATCTTGTTTGCAGCTATAACAAAGGGTGTTTTATATTTTTTCAGGATATTGACAGCCTCAATGGTCTGGGGTTGGAATCCTTCATTCACATCAACTATCACTACTGCCAGGTCAGCCAGTGCGCCGCCCCTGGACCGTAAGGTAGTGAAGGCGTGATGTCCGGGAGTATCAATGAAAAGCAGACCTGGGAGTTTGAATTTATCCTTGACCTGGTTGCCGCAGACTTTATTTATTACTTCAAGAGGAACTTCGGTAGCACCGATATGCTGGGTAATGGCACCAGCTTCCCCTTCTGTTATGGACGTTCCACGAATCTTGTCCAGGAGACTTGTCTTGCCGTGGTCAACGTGACCCATAACGCAAACAATTGGAGTTCGGAGATTTTTATCCTGTGCCATTTAATATCCCCTATTAAAAATTATAGTCCCGATTACAATATAGTAATGAGACAATTTATAATTATGTGTCAGCGAACCGATGGTTCGCCGACGATTCCTAAAAAATATGTGTCAGTTAGTATTCATTCGTAAATCCATTGTTCATCTATTCTGGTAAATGACACAATCTCGGATTCACTAAAATGGATACCAATTTCCCGGTTCGCAGATTCAATTGAATCAGACGCATGTATGATATTGCGTCCCATATCCAGGCTAAAATCACCACGTAAGGTACCGGGTGATGCGTCCTGGGGATTCGTAGAACCTACTGTTGACCTCATTATCTTAATGGCTTCCTTACCTTCCACCACCATTGAAACAGAAGGTCCACTGGTAATAAAATCCAGCAGTGACTTGAAAAAGGTTTTTCCTTCATGTTCCCAATAATGAGCCCGGGCTATATCTTCTGGAATAGTGTACATTTTCAGGGCTACCAGCTTGAGACCACGTTCCTCGATACGGGCAATAATCTTGCCGATAAGCCCCCGCTGTACACCATCCGGTTTGACCATAATGTATGTTCTCTGCATTATATCCTATCCAAAAAATAAAAAACAGCTGAACTACTTTGATTTGAGGTTATGGGCTGTATCGGTCCATTCAACACGCCTTGGTATCCTGCCAAGATTCCTGTTGTTCTGACATTTACTTGAGCAGAAATACATGGTTGAACCGTCCTTCTTTACAAACATCTTACCTGTGCCGACTTCAATGTCGCCACCACAGAATGAACATTTACGCTTTTCCATTTTGTCTCACTCACCTGGTGGCAAGTTTCTTTGCTTCTCTTGATGTTTCAAGAAGCATCAGGATGTCTCCAAGTCTGACAGGACCCACACAATTGCGTGTAATAATTCTCCCTTTGTCCCTGCCTTCCAGTATCCTGCACTGCACCTGCAGGGCTTCACCATGCATGCCGGTGTTGCCTACAATCTCAATGATCTCTGCCGGGAATCCGTCATTATCTGCCATAATCGTGCGCCTACTTTAATGCTTTGACCTTGTTTGCCACATCTTCGACCAGGTCTTTTGCTTTGCCTGCTTCCAGGATAACCGCTGCACCGCATCCTACTTTAAGACCGCAGGCTGCACCCAGTTCTTCCTGTTTCTTGACATAAACATAAGGGATGTTCTTTTCTTCACAAAGGGGTGGAATATGGGCTACAATCTCTGGAGGAGCAATATCCTCTGAGATGTATATGAGCTTAGCCGTGCTTCTCTCGATAGCTTTTGTGGCTTCATTAGTTCCTTTCCGTACCTTACCAGTATCCCTTGCCAGTTCAAGCGCCTCCAATGCGCTGTTCTCCAGGTCAGATGGGACTTCAAATTTAACATACATTGCTTGTGCCATGATTAAAAATCTCCTTCTGGACAATGAGTAATTTTACTCCTGCCCGTCATTATTCATCGGTTTGACTCGACCCATGTACTACACAATAGGTGATATAACTATCGACTGCCCCGCTGTTTAATATTGTCAATAACCTTATGAATCCCATCCTGATTAGCATAGACGATTGCAATCAGCGACAGGACTACGATAGTGAGCAAAGCCCATAATGGGGCGTTCCAACCATCTGGTTTCGGTTCAACCGATATTTCATCATTCAAAGCGATACTGGTATTTTCAGCAGGTATTGGCACAGGTGTCTGGATGACAGTTGGGGTAGGAGTAGGGGCAGGTACGATGACAAGGTCTCCGGAGATTGCAAAAGGTGAAAAACCTGGTGTGAGACTTTGATAATAAAGGTACTGCTCATTGTTGTTGAGCATGGATGTGGGCAGTTGTTCCCAAGAATCATTGTTATATCTGTACAATGTAATACTGTCTTCCTGGATATTTTGTGTCGTAATCCAATCCCTGGGAATTGCAAATATGATGGTAGCATCTACAATGGACCGGTCACTGGCCCAGCCGTAATTGCCAACCCAGATATTGATATTCTTGTATACCAAACCGGGTGCCGACATATTAGCCAACGTGGACGTATTACGTAGCACTTCTATCTTTGATGCAATCGTACCAGCACTTATCTTTGAAGTAAAGTTGACATATATTATTGGATTCAGGGTTTGTTCGAAAACATAACTCACGGCGTCATTTTTGAAAATACTGTTTCGCTTGGTCTGGGTTTCTGCAATATTGTTGAAATCCTCGCCAGAGGTTCCACCGCCACCGCCTCCTCCGCTGCTGCTGCTTGATGGAGTGACCAGGGTATATCGTCGAATAATCAGGCCCGTCGAGTTAACATTGCCAACTTTATTAGTGGCATTTATAGTGAAGTTGTTATAGCCGACATTGAGGGAATAAAACTTTGAGAATGTACTGCTATTGTTGCTTACAAAAACACCGTTTATGGTAATATCTGCATCCTCATCTGTTGTCCCTTTAATGGTCACTGAGGTGTCATAAGTGGAGTAATCCGAGGTAGGGCTGGTAAGGGTCAGGTTGGGGATAGCATTGTCGACTATGATATGGTAATTTGAGATGTTGATGTGGTTCACGGTATCATTAGCCCAGATTTTCAGGTCGAATGAGCTTTCGTTCCAGTTTGTGGTGTTAATTTCATATGGGGGAGGCAATGTAATGTTGGTTTTATTGGTATAATTCGCCTGTGTGCTGTTCAGGCTGTAAGTGACGTTTGCCAGGAAAGTATCTGAAATTGTAAAATTGATGATGGTGCCTGATTTGATATACGAGATACTTGAAGGAGATGTCAAATTGATGCGGGGGGATAGCGAATCAATGCTGATGGTAGTTGATGCATTGGAACTGTTGAGGTTTCCTGCTTTGTCAATGAGGTAGCCGGTCAGGTTCGAGTTGTTCACTTCAATTCCGGCAGGGATAGAATAATTTAGGGAATAATAATTGGAAGCAATCGTATCCAATGATTTGTTGACATTTGTTCCGACAATGGTAAAGTACGATTGATTTCCCCCGTCTCCGGTCAGGTTCACCCATACAGTAACTCCTTCATCAATGATCCCTGTGCCGTTATGCAAAACAGATGTAATATTGGGTGGGGTATCGTCGATAGTAAAAACGAATGTTGTGTTTTTCACATTTCCTGTTTCGTCTTCAGCCCAAACCGTTACATTGGTCAGGCCTTCGGGCCATGAGGATGTGTTAATATCATACGGTGACAAAAGTGAAAGGTTGGTCTCGTTGTAGTTATAGGTGACATTGGTGACGCTGGTATATGTGTCATTGATTGTCAGGTTGATGGTCGTATCCGACTGGATAAACGAGTTGTTGGGTGGTGAAATAAGGGAAATGACAGGCGGACTCAGGTCGATTGTAAAACTGATATTTGAATTATTATTCCAGTAATTCAGGCTGTCATTGACCCTTATGCGAACGATATGAGCCCCTTCAATAAGACCAGTAATATCAATAATATAAGAAACATTCTCTGTTTCGTTATCAAATGCACCATCCAAAGCCGTGAAAACCGTGAAATTAGCAAGGTCGTTGTCAAGATAGAACAATGCATATGAGACGTTATCCCGGTTGTCAGAAAAAGTGGCGTTTATTGTTGTATTGGTATTGGTCGGGTCTGGATAAATAGAAATATTCTTTACAATGGGAAATGGTGCTATTGCTTCTAAAACATCTATTCTTCCTGAACCTGAGACATTATCCTTACCAACAGTTCCCAGGTCTATTGCTGTATCTTCAAGAAGCTGCCTTACCTCTAAAGGGGAAAGGCCAAGATTTGCCTGAAGGATTAAAGCTACTGCTCCGGATACATGGGGTGTAGCCATTGACGTACCGCTCATTGGGGTATAAGATATACCGTTAAATGATGTCGAAAATATATTACTTCCAGGGGCAACCATATCAGGTTTGGTATATGTACCGTTGACCCAAGTAACAGGTCCCTTGATGCTGTAGAGTGCTACATTATCACTGCTATCATCCGTTGCCCCGACAGTAACGGCATTTTTCTCATCACCAGGACAATTAATTATTGAACTACCTAGCTTATAATTTCCTGCAGCAATCACAGGAACCACACCCGATGCTACTATATTGTTTACCGTAAAAGTCATTAAATCCCAGTGACTTGGTGTACCCAAAGACATTGAAATTACATCAGCACCATTATTCACCGACCACTGTGATGCTAAATATAAATCAAATAAATCACCACTACCACTATTATTCAGTATTTTAGCAATAAGCAGTTTCGCACCAGGTGCCACTCCTGTATTTATTCCATTTGCACCGTTACCAACAATAATACCTGCTACATGTGTGCCATGCCCGTTATCATCCATGGGGTCATTATCATCGTTGACATAGTCAATTCCAAATAAATAGCTGTCAGCAATGTCAGGATGGGTATAATTGACTCCCGTATCAATTATTGAAACATTAATCCCTGTTCCGTTGTACCCCAATGCCCACACTTTTGGTGCATTAATCTTATCCACACCCCATGCCGTGGTGGTTGCAAGTGCACTTACACTTCCCGCAACCTCAGGTCCCTTTAATGCATATACCTTAGAATTTAGTATAATTTCAGCAACATCATCCCTTCGTGCAAGTTCCTCGATAACATCAGGCGTTGCTTCCAGCCCAATTGCATTCACAATCCAAAGAGGCTCGATATTCTTCACCTTTTCAGGCTCTTTTCCTTTTAGGGCAGCATTGATACTTTGTTGGTTTTGCTGTGATTGTTCTTTTAAAGCGTTGGTTGTTTCCTGGCGTTGTTGCTTTTTATCCTCCATACTTTTAGCCTTAACCTCAGGCGGATGATATTGTTCCTTCATAATCACAATAACCCGGATTGTATCCTGGCTGTTATTCGACAGTGATAAGGCCATCTGCCTCGATAGTTCAGGATGTACCTTGTTGTCAGCCGGAGCGCCTGCTATAAAGACCGATTGAACCAGTATTGCAACAGTTAAAATAAAAATTAAGCTTTTCAAGTATCAAAGCGCTCCATATTGAGTTTTAAGATGTTTTTATTCTACCATTCAATTAATAGTATTGTATTTACTTAATAATTTTCCGTTAGAATTAAATAAACATTAGTTAAACATATTTTGGGCACAGAAGTTTATTCCACAACTCGCTGTACCCTAAATGACTAAACAGCTAACTGCTTAACTAATATCTTCATCATTAATCTGCGAAAACTGCCCGCTTAACACCACTTTAACAATATTGTCGTCCTGTGTGATATCATACTGAGTAAATCCTCTGTCAAGTCCACTATCTGCCAGGGTCTGGATATGTGAAAGAGCATCTTCTGTAGGATTATAATAAACTGCAGTCCTGGTAAAAGTCCCATCATCATTCCGGTGTATCCCAATATAGTACAAATCTGCGAATGCAACCTGTGAATTCACGGCCTGGTACTCGGAATACTCATCAGAATGATTCAGTACAGGGAGGAATATATCATAGCCCGTTGAAGGTACAACCC